>CAZWGW010000016.1:10133-23020 GCA_964633565.1 uncultured Planctomycetaceae bacterium | reverse complement strand
GTAGGGCTTGCTTTCCGTCGCCCGGCAGGTGACTTCAATCTCGGCCGGCGACCAGACGAGATCGTCGAGGCAGGCCTGCGTATCCGGGTTGTCGTCGCGCGGCGCGCTGAGCGAATCCCGCGCGGAATAGATCCCTGCGGCGGGACCGTTGGCCAGGACTCCCTGCACGGTGAGCCACGCAACGCATTGCGCGCCGACGATGATGACGACACGGCGGGCGACGCCTGCGGGATGGTGCATTGTGTGGTCCTTCACGTTTTCTTCATGAACTGTAAGGACAATACCGTCGGCAATCACGCAGCGGATTTTGCCACATCAGACAGCGCCCGATGAATCCTATGCGACGCGGGATGCATGCGGTATAGTCGCGCGGCAGAGTTGTATCTCTTCAAGGAACGCGACGCCATGTCCATTTCGCGCGACTGCCTGGCCCAACTCGGCAAGTATGATACGCCCACGATCTGCAACGCGATCGAAGTGTTTGACGTGCGGCCGCGCAACCAGGGGTTCATGAACGGCTCGATTCAGGCCTGTTTCCCGAAGTTGCCGCCGATGGTCGGGTTCGCCCTGACCACGACGTTCCGCAGTTTCGCGCCGCCGCGGAGCGGGAACGTGTACGCCGGCCTCACCCAGCAGGTGGAGGCGTTCGCCGAACTCCCCGGCCCGGCAGTGGTCGTGTTCCAGGATCTCGACGAGCCGACCTGTTCCGCCACGTTCGGCGAAGTGATGTGTTCGGTCTACAAGGCGTACGGCGCGGCAGGGATCATCACCTCGGGCGCCGGTCGCGATCTGGACCAGGTTGAGGCGATCCCGTTCCCGGCATTCACGAACGGCACGATTTGCGCGCACGGTTACTGCCACATGCTGCAGATGAATATTCCCGTCACCGTCGGCGGGATCCTGATCGAGCCGGGAATGCTGCTGCACGGGGACCGCAACGGCGTGACCACGATCCCGCCCGAGATCGCCAGTGAAATCCCCGATGCCTGCCGCGAGTTCGCCGACGCGGAAAAGATTATCTTCGATTACCTCAAAGGCCCGAAGCTGACGCCCGCCGGTCTGACCGAGGCCCGGCAGGCCTCGCAGGAGGCGGTCGGCCGGATCGCCCGGCGCGTCAGCCGGAAGAATTAGGCCGATTGCCGCAGGCTGGGTCTGATGTCCCTCTCGCCGCTTTCCCGCCGCCTGCTGATGTCACTGCCGGTCGTCGTGCTGGCAACGGCGGGGACGGGCCAACTGGCGGGCGGGACGACGGCACAACTCTGGCTGCCGCTGCTGGTCGGCGCTCTCACGGCCACGGCGGCGGCCCTGTTCGTTCTCCGACCGTTGGCGTCAGACGCCGAGGACTCGCGACGCACACCCGCGGCCGACGTGGAATCGACTCGTGACAACCACAGCCCGGCCGAAGCGCAACAGAACGCGGCGCTCCTTGAAACGGTGCTCGGCACGATGGTCGAGGGGGTCATCGTGGTCAACAGCCAGGAACGAATGCTGTACGCCAATCGCGCGGCCCGGTCGCTGCTCGACATTCAGCAGCGCGACGTCGTGGGCCGGCCGGTGCTGGAGGCCGCCCGCTCCTCCGACATCGACCAGGCCGTGCAGGCCGCACTGCGCTCGGGCCAGACGCAGCACTCCGAATTCGAATTCCCCCGCAAGCAGAGGTTCGTCGCGCTCACGGTGTCGGTGCTCCCCGGCGATCCGCTGCCCGGTGTCGTGCTCGTGATTCACGACGTTACGGAATTGCGGCGCCTCGAACGGCTGCGTCGCGACTTTGTCTCCAACGTCTCACATGAACTTAAGACGCCGCTCACCTCGATCCAAGCTTACGCCGACACACTGATCGAAGGTGCCGTTGACGACCCCGCGCATAATCGGGTCTTCCTGCAGCGCATCGTGGAGCAGGCGGAGCGACTGCAATCACTGATTCAGGACCTGTTGCGGCTGGCGAAGATCGAGTCGCAGACGGAGGCGTTCCGCATCGAGCCTGTCTCACTCGCCCGCCTGGCCGCAGAATGTGTGGATGATTATCGCCCGATTGCGGAGACGAAGGGGCTGGCGCTGGAGACCGCCGACGTCGCAGACGTCGTCGTGCAGGCCGACGTCGATGGGCTGCGGCAAATCCTCGACAACCTGGTGAACAACGCCTTGAACTACACACCCGCCGGTGGGCGCGTCAACGTACGGGTGCGGCGGCAGGAGGGCTGGGGCGTGCTCGAAGTGGAAGACACAGGGATCGGTATCGCCAAGGATGAACAGGCGCGGGTTTTCGAGCGGTTCTACCGGGTGGATCGAGCGCGATCGCGAGCGGTGGGGGGGACTGGACTGGGGCTGGCGATTGTCAAACACCTGGCACAGTCGTTCAGCGGACGAGTCGAACTCACGAGTGAGTTGGGACGAGGGAGCCGTTTCGTCGTGTGGTTGCCCGCCGCCGAAGGGACAACTACGCCTGTGGACGCAAGCCACGCAGAGACAATGGGTTAGGCAACCGTTCCAATTCACTGTTTCGGGCCGACTTCTTCACAATTTCTTAACAATCGACCGTTCTACTTCTTAACAATTCCCCCCTATCGTCATTATGGAGAGGGATTCTGCGCGGTCCCCCGACATTCGCGGAAACCATTGGTGAGAGGAATTGGAACTGTGATGCATCACAACAAACTGGTGCTGCTCCTTCTGGCTGGCTGCCTTGCGTTCCAGATGCCGGGCTGCAGCAGCGACAATGACGGTGCCGGAGGTGGTGCGTCAACGGGCGGAACCTCATCTCAAGAGGGCCGGAAGGCCGCCGCGTACCTTCCGGCAGGTGCCGTGCTTCCGACCAAGGAGACAGTCGAGTCGGGCGAATACAAACCGCTGTCGAGGCCCCTGTTCATTTACGTCAATAAGAAATCGCTGGCGAAACCGGCTGTTCTGACGTACGTAAAGTTCTACCTCTCGGACGAAGGACAAGCCCTCGTGCCCCTGGTCGGCTACGTTTCGCTGCACTCCGAACAACTCACCGCCAGCCGTGACGTGCTCAACCAGGCGGTCCAGGAGATCGGATTTTCCGAGCCGGGCGGGGACATTGAAGGGGAGGTCGGCATCGATGGTTCGAGCACGGTCGCACCGATCTCTTCGGCCGTCACGGAGGAACTGAAACGACTGCATCCGAAACTGCGCGCCCCGGTCAGCACGTCGGGCACAAGCGGGGGATTCAAGCGGTTCGTGACCGGCGAGACGGATATCAGCGACGCCTCACGTCCCATCAAGGATTCGGAAAAGGAAGCCTGCGTTGCGAACGGTATTGAGTACATCGAACTGAAGGTGGCGATCGACGGGCTGACGGTTGTGGTCAACAAGGAAAACGACTGGGTTGACGGAATGACCGTGGCACAACTCAAGCAGATCTGGGGCCCGGACAGTACCGTCAAGACGTGGGCGGACGTCAACCCGGCCTGGCCGGCCGAACCGATCAAACTCTTCGGACCGGGCACCGATTCCGGGACATTTGAATACTTCACGGAAGCGGTTTGCGGCAAAGCACGCGCCAGCCGGCCGGACTACACGGCCAACGAGAACGACAACGTCCTGGTGACAGGCGTTGCGGGGGAGAAGTACGCTTTGGGTTACTTCGGCTACGCGTACTACGTCGAGAACCAGGACCGACTCAAGGCGCTGGCCATTGCCCCGTAAGCCCATGTCGTCCCTCCGGGAATCCCGTGCGGGTGCCGCAGGATCGCTGGCGAAGCGGTTCACATGGCAGGTTGCGCAGGAGCGGCTCATTCGTTTTCTGCTGCTGCTGTGCGCGCTGGCGTCCGTGGTCATCACGGCCGGCATCATTTGCATCCTGTTCTCCGAATCGATCGCGACCATTCCGGGACTGGGGGGCGGAGAGGCTGGTGAGAGCAAGGCGTTTTTTCAGAGCGTGTCGCTCCGGGAGTTCTTTCTCGAAACGGAATGGACACCGAACTTCGAAGGGGCCCAGCAGCATTTTGGAATCTGGCCGCTCATCAGCGGCACGTTTCTCGTCGCGGGCATCGCGGCGCTGTTCGGACTCCCGATCGGCATCCTGAGCGCCGTGTATTTGAGTGAATATGCCACGCCGCGCGTGCGATCGGTCGTTAAACCGGTCCTGGAGCTGCTGGCCGGCATTCCGTCGGTTGTGTACGGGTATTTCGGTCTGGTGATCGTGACGCCTTACGTGCTGCGTCCGGTCTTCGAGGACTGGTTTGGACTCAGGGTGGGCGTGTTCAACGCGCTCAGCGGAGGGATCGTGGTGGGCATCATGATTCTGCCGACCGTCTGCTCGCTCAGCGAGGATGCGCTGCGGGCCGTTCCGCGGAGCCTGCGCGAAGCCGGTTATGCCCTCGGTTCGACGAAGTTCGACGTTTCGGCAAAGGTCGTGCTGCCGGCCGCCATTTCCGGGATCGCAGCCTCCTTCCTGCTGGCGATCTCCCGTGCGGTGGGCGAGACAATGGCCGTGCTGATGATCGTGACCGACATGCCGGTGCTGACCTTCAACCCGCTGCGGGGCATGCAGACGATGACGGCATTTATCGCCAACATGAGCATGGGGGAAACACCACGGGGCACGATTGAATACAAGAGCCTGTACGCCGTGGCGCTGTGCCTGTTCTGCATGACGCTGTCGATGAACATCGTGTCCCAGCGGATCATGCGCCGGTTCCGGGAGGTGTATCAATGAGCAGCGCCACGCGGCCCGCTCATCCGCCCGGCGCGTCGCTCGGCGAGGGCAAACGGGAAGGTTTCGTGTTCTTCAGCCTGTGCTGGCTGGCGACCTGGTCGAGCGCGGGGATCCTGACCGTGCTGCTCGGGACCATACTGTACGAGGCGTGGGGCTGGCTGGACTGGGACTTTATCACCAGCCACGATTCGTCTCTGTTTCCGGCCAAGGCCGGCATCCTGGCCGGGCTGTGGGGGAGCGCGTGGACGATGCTGTTCACAATCCTGTTTGCCGTTCCGGTCGGTATCGGCGCCGCGATCTATCTCGAAGAGTTCAGCCACGACTCCTGGCTGAGGCGGCTGATCCAGGTCAACATCGCCAACCTCGCTGGCGTCCCGTCGATCGTCTTCGGCATTCTCGGACTCACGGCGTTCTACTACATGTTCGGCCTGTTCGGCGAACAGGGGGTGTTCCGGGTATCCGAAGTCACTCTCGTCGGCGTCCACATCAAGTTGCCGTTGCAGGACGTGGTGTTGACTGCTGCGTTGACACTGACGCTGATGATTCTGCCGGTCATCATCGTGGCCTCGCAGGAGGCGCTGCGGGCGGTGCCGTCGTCGTTGCGCCATGCATCACTGGCCCTGGGAGCGACGCGCTGGCAGACGGTGCGGCACCAGGTGTTGCCGTCGGCGCTCCCCGGCATCATGACGGGCATCATTCTTTCGGTGTCGCGCGCCATCGGCGAGGCCGCTCCACTGATCCTCGTCGGCGCGACGACTTTTGTGCTGAACACGCCGGGCAACATCGAATCCCCGAAGGACATCGTTTCGAATCCCCGCGGGCTGCTGCAGGCGCCTTTTGACAAGTTCACGGTCATGCCCATCCAGATCTACAACTGGTCACAACAGTCCAAGGCGGATTATCGCAGCCACGTGGCTGCCGCCGGTATTGTGGTGCTGCTTGTGGTGTTGCTCCTGTTTAACGGACTGGCGATCATCATCCGCAACCGCTCGCAGAAGAAGCTGCGATACTGATCGAGCCTTGGCACTCATGGCCCAACCATCCCCGGACCTCGCCCGACCGCGCCCTGCAAGTGGCGGCAACGTCACCGCGCCGGCGCCGGTCCCCTCCAGCGCTGCGCCCGCGCATGGTCCGCGGAACAACAAGTTTCAGGTCTTCGGACTCGACTTCTACTACGGCGCAAACCAGGCCCTGTTCGGCGTCAACCTCAATATCCCCGAACGCTCCGTGACCGCGCTGATCGGCCCCTCCGGCTGCGGAAAGAGCACGTTCCTGCGGGTCCTCAACCGCATGAACGACATCATCGAGGACACGCGCGTCGCCGGCACGGTCCTGCTCGAAGGGATCGACATTTACCACTCGCAGGTTGACGTTGTCGCCCTTCGCAAGCGGGTCGGCATGGTCTTTCAGAAGTCGACACCCTTCCCCAAATCAATTTTCGACAACATTGCCTTCGGCCCGCGCATCGCCGGCACGAAGGACAAGAAAGTCCTCACCGAGATTGTCGAACGCTCGCTGACCCGCGCAGCGCTGTGGGACGAGGGGAAGGACCGCCTCAATGACTCGGCGCTCGCGCTCTCCGGCGGCCAGCAGCAGCGGCTGTGCATCGCCCGGGCCCTGGCCACCAACCCCGACGTGATCCTCATGGACGAGCCGGCCTCAGCGCTCGACCCGGCCTCAACCTCGCGCATCGAAGACCTGATCTTCGAACTCAAGGAGAACTACACGATCGTCATCGTCACCCACAACATGCAGCAGGCCGCACGCGTCAGCGACCGCACGGCGTTCTTCTATACCGGCAAGCTCGTCGAATTCGGCGACACCCGGCAGATGTTCACCAACCCGAAAGAGAAGCAGACCGAGGACTATATCACCGGTCGATTTGGTTGAGGGATTTTGGATTTTGGATTTTGGATTTGACGAACGCCAAGAAGGACGAAGCGATGACCCAGCGACAGCCATGCCAATCCAAAATCCACTGTTCTCGCGCGCTCGCGAGGGCGCGGACACAGCCAAAATCCAAAATCGCTTACACGCGGCCGCCTTCCGCCCCCTGACCTCCGACAACCGCCATGTCCGTTCATCTACAGGCCGACCTGACTGCCCTGCACAAGGACCTGCTCTCGATGAGCGCCAGCGTCGAGGACATGATCCACCGCGCCGTGGCGCAACTCTCGAACCCGAGCATTGAGGATGCCCGCGACCTGATCGATCAGGACACCGCGATCGACCGCTGGGACGTGCGGATCGAGGAGAACTGCCTCAAGATGCTCGCGCTGCACCAGCCGGTGGCGATCGACCTGAGGCGGATCACCGCCGTGCTCAAGATCGTGGCTGAACTGGAGCGCGTGGCGGACCTGGCGACCAACATCACCGAACGCGCCTGCGGACTGCTCGACTCGCCGGAGGTGGTCGTCCCCGACGAACTGAAGGAGATGGCCCAGCACGCGGTCAACATGCTGCACCGCGCCATTGACGCCTACGTCGATCTCGACAGCGACACCGCCCGCCAGGTCTGTGCCGAGGACGACGAGATCGACGCGGCCAACGAGCACCTCATCAATCAGCTCATCCAGCAGATGCACGAGCACCCGGACCGCGTCGATCCGCTGCTGCACCTGTTTTCGGCCGTCCGCCAGGTGGAGCGCGTGGCGGACCACGCCACGAACATCGCCGAGGACGTCGTGTACCTCGTGGAGGGGCGGATCATCCGGCACGCAAAGAAGCTCGAGCGGGAAACTCTGCCGGCCGGGCAGGAGGACGAGAGCTGAGGGATGAGCAAGACCCGCGTACTGGTCGTGGACGACGAGGCGTCGCTGGTCGACGTCCTCGTCTACAACTTCACGAAGGAGGGCTTCGACGTCGCCACGGCCTCCGACGGACGCGATGCGCTCCAGAAGTGCCGCATGCTCGTGCCGGACCTGGTGGTGCTCGACCTGATGCTCCCGGTGATGGACGGCCTGCAGGTCTGCCGCCAGATCCGCAGTGACCCGCGGCTCAAGGACGTGCGCGTGCTGATGCTGACGGCCAAGGGGGAGGAGACCGACGAGATCGTGGGTTTCCACATGGGGGCCGACGACTACGTCGCCAAGCCGTTCCGTACGCGGCCGCTGATCGAGCGGGCCAAGGCGCTGCTCCGTCGCCGGCCGGCCTCCGACGCAGCCGCGGGGGACACGATCTCACTGGAGGGGATCGACATCGACCGCAGCCGGCACGCCGTCACGGTGGGCGGCACGGAGTTGCAGGTCACACCGACGGAGTTCCGGTTGCTGTGGACGCTGATGCGCCAGCCGGGGCGGGCCTTCTCGCGGAATGAGCTGCTTGACTGCTGCCGGGGCGAGGACGCCAATTCGATGGAGCGGACGATCGACGTCCACATCCGCAGCCTGCGGAAAAAGCTCGGTCACCAGGCGGAGTTGATCGAGACGGTGCGCGGGGTCGGCTACCGGTTCCAGGCGGCGGCGCGACAACCGGTCTGAGCCGCGGATCGCGCTGACTCGCGCAACGAATGGAAGCGCGGCCGGCGTAATGCTGCCTCTGCGCCGACTCAGCACCCGGAAGGTTTTGCCTGTTACAGCACAGAGAAGTAATTCTCCACTGCGAAATCAAACGCCTCGCAGCTCATCTTCCGCGGCAGCCGCTTGTACGTGCAGTAGTTCCGCACCTGCAGCAGCAGGTCGCGCGGCTGGCAGTTGCGGAACGGCCGGTTTACGGCGCGGTAGTGCGTCTCGATCAGGTAGTCAATCGCGTCCCCGTCGTAGATCACTCCCATCTTGGGCGCCACGATCTCGAACAGCTTGCGGAAGTGCTCTTCCTGCGGGTCCGCGATCTTGATCTTGTACGGAATCCGGCGCAGAAACGCGCCGTCCACAATGTCCTTCGGCTCCAGGTTCGTGGAGAACACGATGAGCTGGTCGAACGGCACCTGGATTTTTTTCCCGCTGGGGAGGTTCAGGAAGTCGAACCGCTTTTCGAGCGGCACAATCCACCGGTTCAGCAGCGTGTCGACCGGCATCGTCTGGCGACCGAAGTCGTCGATCACCAGCGTGCCGCAGTTGCTCTTGAGCTGCAGCGGGGCTTCGCAGATCTTGGTCTGCAGGTTCTGCGTGACCTCCAGCTCCGACATCGTGAGTTCGCCGCCGGCAACGATCGTCGGTCGCACGATCCGCACCCAGCGGGCGTCGACGCCGGACAGGTCGAACAATCCCTCCCCCGAATCTTCCGCGACTTCGACGTGGACGCCCGGATCGAACAGCCGGATAATGTCGCCGTCGATCCCCAGCGCGCGGGGGATCCAGACCGTCGACCCGAAGCAGGCCGTGATCCGCTCCGCGATCACCGTTTTGCCGTTTCCGGCCTCGCCGAACAGGAACATGCCTCGACCCGAATTGATCGCCGGGCCGAGTCTCTCCAGCATTTCGTCGGAGATGAGCAGGTCGGAAAACGCGCGGCGGAGGTCCTGTTCGGAGGCGTCCTGCTTGGCGATGCTCTGCGCTTCCATGGCTTTCAGGTAATCGCGGAGCGACACCGGCGCGGCGCCGAAATAGGTGCATTCCTCGTTGTACCGGCGGGCCCGTTCCCGGCCGAAGTCGGTGATGGTGAAGACATAGTCCCCCATCTCCGCGGCCCCCTTGAACGCCACCAGCCGCTCATTCTTCCAGTCGCGCAGCAGCGGATCAAGCAGGCCGAACGAGAGCTTGACCTGTCCGGAAATCTCGCGGCCCGTGGCCGACCCACGCTGCAGCAGGAACTTCATGACCAGCCGCTCGACCTCCTCTTCGGTCAGACCGGTCTGGGCCAGCGTCTCCGGTGCGCGTGGTCGAAAGGTCTCGTCGCCGTCCCCCGGCGCATCTCCCAGCAGCGAATTGACGCGGTCGAACAATTCGGCCAGTTGGGCGTGGCCACGCACGACGTCCGGCGTCGTCATCCGGCGGCGCACAACCCCGCCGCGGCCGGAATTCACGTAGGGCGCCGGCGGCGGCTCGTCAATGACCGCGCACGACGCAGCGCTCTGCGGCACCGGCAACTCCGCCGATTCATCATCATCCGGCTGCGCCTTGCGCCGCAGTTCGCGCAGGAACTCCGAGGGATTCAGCTTGCCGATGTCGGCCATGGGATTGCTCTGACTGAGGGCGCCGCCCGACGCGCCGGGAGGCTGCGTCAAACGGAGCCGCGCTGGGAAATGATCGGACCGGCCCTCACGGAAACCTAGGTCACGCCCGCTCCCCGGTCAAACTGCACGGCAGACAGGGACTTGCGTCCGGCGGCGTTCGGCCGTTACTGTGATTACAGCCGTGTGCCCGCCCTGTCGCAGAACCCCCACGACCTGCGTATCCCACATAATCGAATCACCCTGAAGGGCTCTCGAGACATCGACCCATGCGGTTCCGCGATCGTACCGTCATTGTGACCGGCGCCGGCAAGGGGATCGGCGCGGGCTGCGCCCGCGTGTTCTGCGCCGAGGGAGGGCTGGTTGCACTCTGGGACATCGACGAGGCCGCCGGCGCGCGGCTGTCCCGCGAACTGACAGGCACGGGGCCAGGCCGCGCGGTGTTTGTCCCCTGCGACGTGCGGGACGAGCGCCAGATCCAGTCGGCCATCAACCACACGGTGCGTGAGTTCCACCGGCTCGACTGCCTGATCAACAATGCGGGCGTACACCCCCCCGCCATGCGCATTGACGATACGAATCTGGCCGACGTCGAAGCGCTGCTCCGCGTCAATTTCCTCAGCACGTTTGCCGCGTGCAAGTACGCGGCGCCTCACCTCCGGAAGACAAAGGGCACCATCGTCAACATCAGCTCGATGACGGCCGTGCTCGGCCAGGAACAGTCGGCCGCCTATTCCGCCAGCAAGGGGGCGCAACTCAGCCTGACCAGGGCCCTCGCGCTCGAGCTGGGGCGGGACGGCATCCGTGTAAACGCCGTGCTGCCGAGCAACGTCGACACGCCGCTCATGCGGGAGTGGGCCGCGACGCTTCCCGATCCGGAGTCGGCGCTGGAGCGAGTCGCCGCATTGCAGGTATTCGGCCGCATGGCGCAGCCGGAAGAGATCGGCCGCGTGTGCCTGTTCCTGGCGACCGAGGACTCCAGCTTTGTGACGGGACAAGGGATCGAGGTGGAGGGAGGGGCGAGCCTTGATTATTGAACCGCCCACGCTGTGTTAGCAGAATGAAAGACTGCAATTTGCAATTCCTGATCGAATCTCAAGCCTGACCGACCTTGCACATCACCGCCCCTCACAACCCCGCGCCCCCACTCGAAGACCCGACCGCCCTGGCGCGGTTCGGCAAGCTCGACGTTGTGGCACGGCTGCTTGTCGAAGGCTACATGGTCGGCCAGCACAAAAGCCCCTTCAAAGGCTCCAGCGTCGAGTTCGTCGAGCACCGGCAATACTATCCCGGTGATGAAATCCGTCATATCGACTGGCGCGCGTTCGGCAAGACAGGGCGCTATTACGTCAAGGAGTTTGAAGAAGAGACGAACCTCCGAGCCTACCTGCTCGTTGACGGCTCCGGGAGCATGGCCTATCGGTCCAGCACCCTGAGTAAGTTCGATTATGCCCGCTACCTGGCGTCGGCGCTGGGCTACCTGCTGATCTCACAGCGCGACGCTGTCGGGCTGATGACATTTGATACGAAGGTCCGCGAGCGGATTGAACCGGCCGCCAGTCCGACGAATTTTCAGCGAATCACGCAGGCGCTGGAACTCTGGCAACCCGGCCGGGAGACGAGCCTCGCGGGGGTCTTCGAGCAGATCGTCCCACTCCTCAAGCGGCGCAGCCTGGTATTCATCCTCAGTGATTTCTTCGACCGGCTGGAGCCGCTGACCCAGGCCTTGAAACAGTTCCGCCACGCGCGACACGAGGTCGTCCTGTTCCAGGTGGTGGCACCGGAGGAGGAGGAGTTCCCCTTCAGCAGGCCCACTCAGTTTCGCAGCCTCGAACGGGCCGGGCACCGATTGCTCGTGGATCCGCACCGGCTGCGGGCGATTTACGTTGAGCAATACACAAAATTCTCGCAGGAACTCGTGCGCGTCTGCGGCAACGCCGCCGTCGACTTTCACAAGCTGTTGACGAGCGAACCTTACCAGAAAGCGCTGGGAGCATTTCTCGACGCACGCACGCGCCGCAAGGGCAAACACTGAATTGCCATTCCGCTTGCTGGCCGCGCGGCCTGCTTCCACTCGCGATCGGCGCGGTGGAAGCACGGCCGCCACGCAATCTGGTGCCGGACGGCTACCGGAGCTGCAGACTCTCCACCTGCCGGATGGCAGACATCGCGACTTCCGCTCCCCCGACGTCTGCGATCAGTTTGCGCGCCGCCTGCAATGCGGCAAGGCTCATGCCCGGGGCGGCCTGGCCATTTCGCCCGGGCTTGCGGCGGCGGACCGCCTTCTTCCGCGAACTGACGATGCCGAGCTGCCGCCGCGCGGTCGAGTACGCGACGCTGCAGGAGTTCTCATTGATTCGCCGCCCGGGAAACCTGGCTGTTAATCCCTCGACGATCTGTCGGCCCGTCAGTTTCGGGTCCTTAGTCAACAACGCCCGGATCTCGGCAGCCATATTGAATTCCGTACGGGACGCTTTCTTCTTTGCCATAGGCCACTCTCCTCAAAAATCTAAGAACTTCTGCCCGCGTCCAGGCGCCGCGCTCCACAGCATAACGGAGACGGGAGGTGATTGGAAGCCTTCGCGGCATTCACCTGCCAGTGGCGAAGAACGTCCGCACTGCTGGCTCAAATATCAAGCTCTGCCACGTCCAGTGCATGCTTTTCTATGAATTCCCGCCGCGGCTCTACCTGATCGCCCATCAAAACGCGAAAGATCTCCTCTGCGGCCGCCGCGTCTTCCAGCGAGACCTTTTTAAGCACGCGGTGCTCCGGATCCATACTGGTTTCGAACAGTTCGTCGGGGTTCATTTCACCCAGTCCCTTGAACCGTGTATAGACGAGGCCGCGGCCGCCGATGTCATGGAGCGCCGGGACAAGGTCCCGTACGGTCGTCAGTCGCTGTGCCCCGGCCTCGCTGTCAATTTCGTATGGATAGACCTGTTCCGCATTGACAGTCCCTGCCGCGAGCAGGTCCGTCAGCATCAAGCCGTATTCCGTCCGCAGCCGGCGCAAGCCGGCTCTGATCGTCCGCACGTCAGGCAGAGCGGGGAGCTGCAGCGCGCGCGGGTACACCAGTTGCCCGGCGGCGTAATCAAAAT
>CAZWGW010000016.1:0-10123 GCA_964633565.1 uncultured Planctomycetaceae bacterium | reverse complement strand
CGCGCGGTGCGCGAATGGCGGCTTCGTCAGCGACCGACAGTTCGTGCCCGGTCTTCTGCTGCTCCGCTGTCAGGAACGCGTCGAGTTCGGGCTTGGACTGGAACCAGGATTCCTCACTCCCCAGGAATACCCGATAGCGCGGCAGCAGACCCTCCGGTGTCGCATGCCGGGCGATCGACCGCAGTTCCAGGCCGCGCCGCACGAGCGCGGCCAACGCCGGTTCCATTGTCCCCAGCAGTTCCGCCAGTTTGCGCAGCCTGTCGCCGCCAACCTGGCGCAAATGCCCGTTTGTTGCCTCCTCGTTGCGGTCCGGACGAGACTTGATGACCAGTGTGGCGCCCTCCAGGCCCAACTCCAGCAACTCGTGCATCATCTCGTCGTGTGTCTGCACATAGCGCGGCTTCTGATTGCGCCGGTTCTTCTGCAGCACGCGATACAGCGGCGGCTGCGCAATATAAACGCACCCCTGCTTGACCAGCTCGCGCATATGCCGGAACATGAACGTGAGCAGCAGTGTCCGAATGTGTGATCCGTCGATGTCCGCGTCCGTCATCAGGATGATCTTGCCGTACCGCCGGCGCGCGATGTCCTGCTCGTCGGCCACTGGAGACACGCCGACCGCCTTGAAGATCGCCGCCACCTCGGCATTCCCAAGGACCTTGACGAGCTGCGCCTTCTCGACGTTCAGGATCTTTCCCCTGAGCGGCAGGATCGCCTGCGTCCCGGCGTCGCGGCCGGTATCGGCGGACCCTCCCGCGGAGTCCCCCTCGACCAGGTAGAGTTCCGACACGCCAAGATCGTGATTGCGGCAATCTCGCAGCTTCTCCGGCAACCCTCCGCCGCTCACCTTATTCTTGTCGCGGGCCAGGTCGCGCGCCTTGCGGGCCGCTTCACGCGCCTCGGCTGCCCGCAGTCCCTTGGTGGCAACCGCCCTGGCAATTGCCGGGTTCTCTTCGAAGTACCGCGTGAGCCCGTCCCCGACCACGGAATTGACCGACCCTTCGACTTCCAGATTCGTCAGCTTGATCTTCGTCTGGGACTCGAACTGTGGATTCGGCACGCGGACCGTGATCACCGCGGCCAACCCCTCGCGGTAGTCCTCTCCCGCCGGGAGCATGTCCTTGTAGATCCCCTCCTTCCTGCCATAGTTGTTGAGCGTCCGCGTGAGCGCCGTGCGGAAGCCGCTCAGGTGCGTCCCCCCTTCCGGATTGTAGATGCCGTTGGCATAGCATCTCACGTTTTCGGAATACCCGTCGTTCCACTGCAGCGCCATGTCAACGAGCGTCGCGTCGACCTGTTCCTGGATGCGGATGATCTCAGGAAACAGCGGCGTCTCCGTGCGGTTCAGGTGCTTCACGAACTCCCGCAGACCGTCCTGATAGTAGAAATTGTCGGACTGTCCGCTCCGTTCATCGCGGACGATCACCCGGATTCCGGCGTTCAGGAACGCGCAGTCCTGCAGTTTCTTGTGGATCGTGTCGTACACGAAGTTCGTATTCGGAAAGATCTGTCCGTCCGGCTTGAATGTCACCTTGGTGCCGGTCTGGTCGGTCGTCCCGAGCTTCGTCAGGCCGCTGACGACCTCGCCGCGGGCGAACTCCATCGTCCAGACGTGCCCCTCCCGCCGGACTTCGACCTCCACCCATTCACTGCAGGCATTGACGGCCGTGACACCGATCCCGTGCAGGCCGCCCGTCCCCGTGGCATACGCCTTGCGATCGAATTTGCCGCCCGCGTGGATCTCGGTGAAGACCACGTCCAGGGCCGAGCGGTTCTCCATGTCGGGGATCGGCCCCACCGGGATGCCGCGTCCGTCGTCGATGACCGTCACCGATCCGTCGGCGTTGATGGTCACGGTCATCGTCGTCGCGAAACCGTTGACGAACTCGTCCAGCACGTTGTCGGTCACTTCAAACACGAGGTGATGCAGGCCGACGAGGTCGGTGCCGCCGATGTACATGGCGGGGCGGAGCCGGATCCCCTCGATCCCTTCAAGGTGCTGGATCTTGTCGGCACCATATTCTTCGGAGGCCTTGCGGCGGTCTTCGGAAATGTCAGGTTGCATAATGCATCTTTTGTGTCTGAAGCCTGGTTCTGAAGTGCAGTCGATGAGACCGCCAGATCATGACTCGGTCCGCAGCCGGAATTTCAGGTCCCGGATGGCATAATCCGCGCCGCATTTCTGCAGCGACTCCAGCAGCGAGTGCCGGTGAAACGAAGTCAACTCGCCGAGCAAGGCCGCGTTGGAGACGCCAATCTGCAGCACACCGTGTTTCAATCCCAACACCCTGGTCCGCGCGGCGATCTTCTCGCCGGCCGCGGCGCACCACACCTCCGCGAGTTGCCGCCCACCCCGCACACGACCGTAACCGCGCAGCGCCATCAGGCGCGACAGCACGTCTCCCAGTGGCTGCGGCTCACGCTCCGTCGCTCGATCGTTCATCCCCGTCGTCCAACCTCCCCGGGTCACGGCTCTCGCGCCAGCGGCATCACGACGTATGAGTAGTTCTCCTCGGCCTTGAACACGGCCGCGCTGTTCCCGTCGATCAGATTCAGAACAACCTGGGCGGACGGTTCCAGCACCCGCAAAAAGTCCGCGACGAACTTGGGGTCGAACGTCACCGTCACGCTCTCGCCGTCATAGGCGATGGGCATTTCGACTCGCGAACTCCCAACGTCCGCCGCCTGGCTGGTCAGCGTGAGCGTTCCCGCTTCAAAGCCGAAGTCAACGCCGCGGCTCTCTTCGTTGGTGACGATCATCGCCTGCCGGACGACGGAGTGAAATGGGCCGGCCACCAGGTCGATCCGCATGTTGAACTGCGTCGGCATCACGTCCTGGTAACGCGGGAACCGGCCCTGCACGAGCCGACAATAAATCGTCGCGGGACCGCACCGCACGACTGCATCGTTCGGGTGAATCGCGATGTGCACGTCCTGGTCGTTGTCCTGAAGGCTGCGCTCGATCAACGACATTGCCTTGGACGGGATGACTGGCTGCCCCGCTTCCTCCGCTGCCGCTCCCTGTGCGGCGCACGCGGCGCGATACACAGCCAGCCGCCGGCTGTCAGTGGCGGCAAGCGTCACCTGGTCCCGCCTCAACTCCAGCAGGACGCCCCCCAGCGCATACCGCGTGCTTTCCACGTCCGCCGCAAACAGCGTCCGTTGAATTCCCTGCTTCAGCACTTTGCTCGCAACCGCGTGATAACTGTCATCCGAAAACCCGGGGACGTCAGGAAACTCCGCCGGATCAGGGACGGACAGTTTGAATTCGCTGTGCCCCGATCGGAACCAGAGTGCCTCGTCGCTGACCTCGATGCCGACCACGTCGTCCTGGACCTCGCGCAGGATCGCTGCGATGCGTTGTGTCGGCAGTAACACGTCTCCTGCCGACTCGGTCTCCACTTCCGGGATCTGGTATCGAATGCCGACTTCCTGGTCGGTGCCAATCAGCGTGGCCATATTGTCAGCCACGTGGAGTTTGATGTTCTTGAGGATCTCCTTCGGCGTCCGGGAAGGAACAACCCCACTGACCGCCTGGAAGGCATCGGCCAGCATCTCGCGTTGACAGCGCAGTTTCATGAGTAGCTCTCGACAATCGTGGTATGCCGCCTCGCGTGAATTGACCGGAGGGAGTGGTCGTTTGAGTTAGAGTTTTTTAAAAGTCAGTAGTATTCAGAGACGACAAAAACTCGTGTGGACAACCAGTGCCACTTGGACTGTAAGTATATCGCATTCAACATTTTGCAGCAATCCTGCAGGCATAGAATCCCGTCGAAAGAACGTCGAAATCCTCCGGAAAACCGGTCGACGGCACGTGTCGGGCGGAAGTGATTCTTCACATCGCATCAGGCATCTGCAATGCTCAACCCACCTCGCGGCAGTGCATCGATCGTCGGTCCACGTGTTTTCGACAACCGCTTGCCGACGGCAGGCGATCCCGAACATTCTCCACCAGTGACGCGACTCGTTGATCGCTCTCCAGCAGTGTCTGGAACCGCTGGCAGGCATGGACGACCGTGCTATGGTTCCGGCCGCTGAAGTAACCGCCGATCTCCGCATACGGTGCTCCCGTCAATTCGCGTGACAGAAACATGGCCGCCTGTCGCGGGACGACATGACTGGCGTGCCGCGACTGTGACCGCAGGAGGCGCAGCGTGACGCCGAATTGACGCGCGACCTCTGCGGCAATGGCGGCCACCTTCTCCGCCTGTTGCTGCGGTTCCTCGCGGAGCAGCGCTGCGGCCAGTGGTAAGTCAATCGCCGCTCGACGACGGCCCGCGGACTGCACCAGCCGGATCACCTGACCCTGGAGTTCGCGCGGAAGTTGCCCGCCGGAATCGGCCAGCAGGTCGATGACCTCCGCCGGCAACAGGGTCTGTTGTTCCCCGGCAAACAATTGCAACAACTTGATGCGACTGGCGCGGTCGGGCGGATCGAGCGAGACGCAGACACCGCCATGACAACGATCGATGAGGCGGCGCGACAATCCCGGCACTTCGCCCGGCGGTCGCCGGCAGGACAGCAGCACCCGGCCGCCCTGCGGGAGCAGCACGTCGATCAGGGAGACGAGCGCCTGCTGCACGCCGGGTTTGTTCCGTATCGCGTGCAGGTCTTCGCACGCCAGACAGTCGATATTCGCGTGTGCTTCGTGAAATTCCTGCAGCCGTTTGTGGCGCGCCGCGTCATCCCACTCGGCCGCGAACTCGGAGGCAGCGATCTGCACAACCGCGACCGCACCGGCACTGCGGGCCGAGCGCACGAATTGCTGCACGAGGTGCGACTTGCCGACGCCAGACGGTCCCGAGACTATCACCACGGGGGACGGGCAACCGGCGCCGGCCTTCAGCAATTGCATTGCGGCCGTGTACGCCATCCGGTTCTCGGGCAACACGAGAAACGATCGGTGCTCGCGTCGTTCGTGGATGCGGGCGTCGGACTGGCGGGGCACGATGCGGTCTCCCTACCCCTGTGAGCAATGGCGAATCCTCGCGGGCGGCCGGGCATGATACCCGTCATTGAACTCAAATGCGAATGTTCCGGTACTGCGCCGCGCGTCATCCGCGGACGACGAAATTCACCATCCGTCCCGGCACGACCACCACCTTGACGACCTGCTTTCCGCCGAGTTGTTGCCGTACGGCTTCGTCCGCCTCGGCCGTGCGCTGCAGCGTTGCCGCGTCGGCCCCGGTTGGGACTTTCACCTTGGCCCGCACCTTGCCGTTCACCTGGACCGGGATCTCGACCTCTGCCTCGGCGAGTTTCGCCTCGTCGAATGCCGGCCAAGGCTCGTACGCCAGCGTCTTTCCGTGGCCCAGCAGCGCCCACAGTTCTTCCGCAATATGCGGCGCAAACGGTGACAGGATGAGCACGAACGGCTCCAGTACCGATCGGGGCCGCACGTCGCAGGCCGTCAGTTCGTTGGTGAACTCCATCATCCGGCTGATGGCCGTGTTGAAGGACAGTTTCTCAATGTCTTCGGTCACCGCCTTGATCGTGCGGTGCAGCACCCGCTCCTGATCGGGAGTTGGCGGGTCGCTCTGCACGGCCGGGTGGAGCACGACATCGTCGGACCGCTCGTCGACGCACATCCGCCAGACCCGGCCCAGAAAGCGGTACACTCCCTCGACGCCGCTCATGCTCCAGGGCTTCACCTGCTCCAGCGGTCCCATGAACATCTCGTACATGCGGAGCGAGTCGGCGCCGTATTGTGCAACGACGTCGTCGGGATTGACGACATTGCCGCGGGATTTCGACATCTTAAATGCCCGGCTCTCGACGACGATCGCCGGGTTGTCCTTGAGGACCCACGCGTCCCCTTTCTTCGCGATGTGTTCGGGCAGCAACTTCACCGGCATCAGCGGGGCGCCGGTTTTTGACTCGACCCGGATCGCGTCACCGTCGGCCGTCGTCTGCTCCGACGTATCGCGAATCGATATCCAGTCCTCGGATTTGAGATCCGGGGTATCAACGATGGCGTCAGCATCCGCGACATCCGGCTCGTGACCCTCGACCCCCGACCCTCGTCCCTCGTCCCGAACATACCCTGTCAGTTCCGCCTCCCCGAGAATCATCCCCTGGTTGACAAGGCGATGGAACGGCTCCGGCGTCGAGACGTGGCCGAGATCAAAGAGCACCTTGTGCCAGAACCGCGCATACAGCAGGTGCAGGACAGCGTGCTCCGCGCCGCCGATGTACAGGTCCACCGGCATCCAGTACTTCTCAAGCGCCGGGTCGACGAAACTCCGGGAGTTCTTCGGGTCGCAGTACCTGAGGAAGTACCAGCAACTCCCGGCCCACTGCGGCATGCTGTTCGTCTCGCGCTTGAGGCGTGTGGCGTCAGCAGCCGTTTTGTACAGCCAGCTTGCAGGGGCCTCTTCCAGCGGCGGCTCCGGGCGACCGTGCGGCTTGAACTCGAAGTCGTCCGGCAGTCGCACCGGGAGTTCGCTCTCGGAGTCAGCCCGCATCAGTCCCGTCGGGTTGCCGTTCGCATCCAATTCGTGCCAGATCGGGAACGGCTCACCCCAGAAATGTTGCCGCGAAAAGAGCCAGTCCCGCAGGCGGTAGTTGACGGCTTCGCGCCCCAGGCCCTGAGCCGCGAGATCGGCCGTGATCCGCTGCTTGAAGTCGGCGGTGTCGGCGCCATCGTATGGCCCGGAATGGACGGCTCGTCCCAGGCCCGAGAAGGGGATGCCGTCGTATCCGACGGGCTTGTGCCCCTGTGCCAGCATCCGGTTGTAGACTTCGCGTTCGTCCCGCGCCGGTTCATGTTTGGCGGGAGGCTCCACGACCTGCGCGATGGGCAGGCCGAAAGTTACGGCAAACTCCCAGTCGCGGAGATCATGCGCGGGCACGGCCATGATCGCCCCCGTCCCGTAGCTGATCAGCACGTAATCGGCGATCCAGATCGGAATTCGCTCACCGTTGACCGGGTTGATCGCGTGCGCCCCGGTGAAGACGCCACTCTTCTCTTTCGCGAGGTCCGTCCGGTCGAGGTCGCTCTTCCGGGCCGCCTGCTCGCGATAGGCATTCACGGCCGGACGCTGCTCCGGAGTCGTAATCCGTTCCACCATCGGGTGTTCCGGCGCGATGACCATATACGTCGCCCCGAACAACGTATCGGGCCGCGTCGTATAGATCCGCAGCACATTGGCTTCCGGTCCGGAAGGAAAGCCATTCTGGGAGCGCGACGACTTCCATTTCGCGTAGTCAGGCTCCGGCGAGTTCTTTGCTGACCGCTGACCGCTGACCGCTGACGGCTCCACCCAAAAGTCAACCTCCGCCCCCGTGCTCCTCCCAATCCAGTTCCGCTGCAGCGCCTTGATCGACTCCGGCCAGTTGACGTCGTCCAGTTCGTGCAGGAGACGATCGGCATAAGCCGTGATCCGCAGCATCCACTGCCGCAATGGAATGCGCACGACGGGATGGCTGCCCCGCTCGCTCTTGCCGTCGATCACTTCCTCATTCGCCAGTACCGTGCCCAGCGCCGGGCACCAGTTCACGGGGGCCTCGGAGATGTACGCCAGGCGATGCTTGTCCTGATAGCGGCGGACGGCCTCTTCCCCGTGACGGCGCACGCTCTCGGGAATCGGCAATTCTGAAATCGGCCGTCCCCGTCCCGTCCGGTTCCGGCCATCAGGCCCCGTCCACGCGAACTGCGGGTCGTACCACGCATGGAAGAGCTGCAGGAAAATCCATTGCGTCCAGCGGAAATAGTCTTCGTCGGTGGTGGAGAGTTCGCGGCTCCAGTCGTAGCTGAAACCGAGCATCTTGAGCTGTCGGCGGAACGTATCGATGTTCCTGTACGTCGTCACTCGCGGATGTGTCCCGGTCCGGATGGCGTGCTGCTCGGCCGGCAAACCGAACGCATCCCATCCCATCGGGTGCAGTACGTGTCGGCCACGCATGCGATGGTACCGGCACACAATGTCCGTCGCTGTGTATCCTTCCGGGTGGCCGACGTGCAGACCGGATCCGGACGGATAGGGGAACATGTCCAGCACGTACAGCTTGCCGCGCGATCCCGGCGGAGGCTGATTCGGCGTGACGAACGTGCGGTGTTCTTCCCAGTACTTCTGCCACCGGGCTTCAATGCGTTTTGGTTCGTAGCGGGGCATGGCTGCTGACAGACTGCGGTTGCGGGTCGGCGTCAGTGTAGATGGGGGGCCGCGCAATGCAACCGCCGCTCGGGCGAATGCGCTGTCGGACCGCCGGCGATTGAGAGACGGCGCCGCGTGCCTGGTTCCCGCGGGCAGACGTTGGGAAAGACCCGCTCGGAGGCCGGTCGGTTCGGTGAAGGACGCTCAGACGGTCGTCAACGAGGCCGCCGCGTCGACGGTGTCGCGGCGCGGCCGCTCGGAGACCGGCCGTGGACTCTGCGGCAGGCGGATGGTGAAGGTCGTCCCTTTCCCCAACTCGCTGCGGCATTCGATGGTGCCGGAGTGGGCCTCGATCAGCCGCCGTGCAATGTCGAGTCCCATGCCGTTGCCGGCATTCCCTTTCGTCGTGTAGAACGGCTCCCAGATGCGTTTGAGGTCCGCCGGCGCAATACCGCAGCCGTTGTCTTCGACGGTGATGACCGCGTCCCGTTCGGTCTGGTCGAGGACCAGCCGCACGTAGCCGTCAGGCTGTTCGGCGATGGCGTCGCAGGCGTTGCGAATCAGGTTGACGAGGACCTGGTGCAGCTTCAGCTTGTTGGCCATGGCCACGGGCCGGGCGCGGATCACGACTTCCAGGCGCTGCTGCGGAATGTCGCTGTTGAACCGCAGGAATGACCGCAACTCGTGGACGGAGTCCGCGAGCGGCAAAGGCTTCAATTCGATCGCCTGCGTCTCGAACCGCATGAACGCCTTGACCTCATTGATCAGTTCCACCAGCCGCTCGTGCGTCTTTCGCGCGACTTCCGCCAGTTGCCGAAGTTGTTGATCGCTTTCGTACTCCTCTTCGATCAGCTCAATCAGCGGCAGCACGTTCAGCTGGTTGGCCATTTCATGGGCGATACGCCCCGTCGCCTGTCCCAGCAGGGCGCATCGTTCCGACACCAGCAGCCGCTCGGTGAGCACGGAGTTCTGCAGCGACAGGTCATGGGCGTCGAGCGCCCGCTGCAACACGGCCTGCAGTTCGACGCGCTGCCAGGGCTTGCGCACGAACTGGAATACCTGCCCCTGGTTGATCGCGTCGATAATGGCGTCTGAATCCGCAAATCCCGATAGAATTACCCGTTGTGTGTGCGGGTACGTCGTGCGAAGGAGGGCGAACATTTCCACGCCGGTCATGTCCGGCATCCGCTGATCGGCCACGACCACCGGCACAGGGTGCTGCCGGAGAAACTCGAGGGCTTCGTCGGCGCTCTTGACCGTATGAACGTTAAAGAGGTCCTCGAACGCGGCTTCGAAGACGATCAGATTGCTCGGCTCGTCGTCGACGTACAGAATGTCGCGTTTCATGTTCGGTCGCCCTCCGGGCAGTACTTGTGTGCGATACTCGCACGCTGCCAGACCACATGACCCGCCGCCGTAAGACCTGTTTTCGACGCCGATGCACCAATCTGCGGGGTTTGTGCCGCGTCGCCGCGAAAGCGACCCCGGTGCTCCGTATGTTGCCGATCAATGAGACTTTACGTCAAGAGCGACCGGGCGAGTGTAGGAGGATTGATCCTCGGCTTCAACTATCGAAGGATAGCTTATGCTTTATTCGTCCTGTTGCTGGAGGACCGTTGAGGCCCGGGCCGGCCGTCAATTCCGGTCGTACAACGCCGGTTGGGTCGGTCGGGCAATCGAATCGGCGCGGCCGAAATCCCCGGCACAATCGGATGGCAACCGTAGGATGAACTCCGTTCCGACGCCGACCAGGCTGTGGCAGTCGATCATCCCCCCCAGCCGGGTGATGATGCCATAGCTGATCGATAACCCCAGTCCGGTCCCCTGGCCGGGCGGCTTGGTGGTGAAGAACGGGTCAAAGATCCGGGGCAGCACTTCGTCCGGGATGCCGCCCCCCGTGTCGCGAAACGAGATGACAATCTGGTCCCCCTCGCGGCGCGTGGCGATGTAGATGTCGCCTCCCTGCGGCATCGCTTGCACGGCGTTCGTCAGCAGGTTCAGAAAGACCTGGTGCAATTGGCTTGCTG
>CAZWGW010000015.1:6840-23101 GCA_964633565.1 uncultured Planctomycetaceae bacterium | reverse complement strand
GGTCCAGGTTGGGCATGTTCGAGCCGTGCCCGTTGAGCAGCAGGATCTTCTTGAATCCGTGATACGCCAGCGACTTGGTCACGTCGAGCACCATATTGATGAAGTGCTCGTAGTGGCAGTTGATCGTTCCCGGGAAGTCCATCACGTGGCCGGTGTAGCCGTAGCTGATGATCGGCAGCACGAGCATGCTCTCCGGGGCGGCGCGTCCGGCGCCGTGGGCGACCCCCAGGGGGCAGACCAGGTCCACGTCGAGCGGCAGATGGTGGCCGTGCTGTTCGACGGCGCCGCAGGGGACGATGCAGACCTTGCCGAGGTCAACGGCGTCGTTGATTTCGGGCCAGGTCAGTTTTTCGTAGCGGTATTCGGTCTGGGCGCGGGACATGGTGATTCAGTCGATGAGTTCAGCCGCCCGGTCGCGCCGGCGGTCGATGAACGGTGAGCACATAGACGACCCGCTCCTCCTCGTGTACTTCGTACGTTACGACGAGCGGAGGGACAATCAGGACGCGTTCATACGGCCCTCGCGATTCGCCCACGAATAGAGGACGCGTAGCAAGGAGTCGGTCAATCTCGGACATTGCGTGTCGAATCGGACCGATACCTTCGCCCTGTTCGATCGCATCGGCAACCAGGGAGGCCACCGTCACTTCGATGACGGAAGTCTTCCAGACAACCGTATAGGCGGTGGTCATAACGGCCCTGCGTCAATTGGACGACCGATTACCACCGATGGTCTCGACGTAGGCAATGGCCTCTGCGGTGCTCATCCCGCCCGGTTCGTGCCGCGCCTGCTCAATCTCCTCATCGTCGATTTGATTGCGGGCCCATTCATACATCCAGGCGAGGTACTCCTTGGGAGTGAGAAAATACCCAACCGTCGCCCCCTTTTCATCGCAGACCTCTGCCTGTGCTCCGGCTGAAATGAGCTTGGAGCGCGTCTGCGCGTCGATCGTTACTCGCGTCATCGGAGAGGTCCTTGCAACATGACGGCGTGATGTCTCAAAAATCATCCCCGCCGGCGCGCCAGGCTGTGAAGTGCAATGCGTGCGGAATTGCCGCACGCAAAACCAGCTCACGGTCTCGGTCCCGGTACTGCAGCCGCCAATGGCTGAATCGAGTCGAGCGCCTTCTGGAATTCGTCGTACGTGCGGCGTGCCTCGGGCGACAATGCCGCGATATCGAGCGACCGCTTCTCATCGGGATCGTTGACGACGTCAAAGAACCGCCCGCCGCGATACAGCTTGTAATGCTGGTCGCGGACATGCTCGCTCGGATTGTCCCGCTTGCCGTCCCGTTCGTACCAGCAGTAGATCCACTTCCGGGGATGGCCGGCGTCGCCCCGCAGTTGCGGCGCAAAGCTGACCCCGTCGCAGGGCTGCCCTTCCGGGAGTTGCAGGCCGGCGTATTCGACCAGCATCGGCATAAAGTCCGTCGAGTCGACCAGGTCGGGGCAGACGCGGCCGGCCGGCACAGTGCCGGGACCGTTGACGATCAGCGGCACGTGCGTGCCGGTGTCCGCCGTCTTCCCCTTGCCCCCTTTGATGACCGTGTCTCCCATGCGGGACTGAATCCCACCGCCGGTGCCGTTGTCCCCGACGACGACCACCAGCGTCTTCTCGCGAATGCCGTTCGCGTCCAGCGTGGCGACCGCCTTGCCGATCAGCTTGTCGGCGTAGGCGACCATCTCGGCAAAGTGCCGGGCCTTGTCGGCGGCCTGCCCCTGTCTCCGCCCCTCCCCCTTCGCGGCGGGATCGTAGTCCGCGCTGTCGGGCGTCGGATCGAACGGTCCGTGCGTGAGCATCATCGGGTAGTACGCGAAGAACGGCCGGTCCTTGTGCCGCGCGATGAAATCGCACAGGTAGTCGTTGACGAGGTCCGGACCGTATTCGCCTTTTGAGTAATCGACCTGCTTGCCGTTGATCTCCAGGCCGGGGTTGGCATAGCGGCTCGGGCGGCGATTGAGCTGCCACAAACAGTACTCGTCGAACCCGAAGCGGCCCGGCCCCTCGTAGCCCCCCTGAAGTTGCCATTTGCCAGCGACACATGTCGCATAACCGGCTTCGCGGAAGAGGTGCGCAAACGTCGTGGCGTGCGGATCGAGGATGCCGAAGTGGATATAGTTCCGGTGGTTCGACAGCCCCGTCATGAGCTGCACGCGCGTCGGCGTACAGAGCGGCTGCACGTGGCAGTGCTCAAACCGCATCCCGCCGCGCGCGAGTTCGTCGAGGTGCGGCGTCTGGTACGACGTGCCGCCGTTGGCGCCGACGCACTCGTAGCCGAAGTCGTCGACCATGATCAGCAGGATATTCGGCCGTTCCGCGGCCCAGGCGCCGCCGCGCGCCGGAGTCACGACCAGCGTTGCCGCCGCCAGGAGAGCCAGGCCCGTCGTCAATGCCCCACAGCGAGCAGCCGTCTTGCCTGACATTCTTCCCCTCCGACGTTGCTGATTGCAGTCAAAACAGGGCTTCGACGAGCGTCGAGTATGCGTGCGTCTCGACGCGACGTCAATTCCCCGCGACAAAACCCCGTCTTGCACGGATTCCCCGAATGCGATACGTTCCGCCGCGCCTAATTTCTTGGCGTCATTGAACATCGGCGAAAGTATCCGCAGGGAGGCGGCGATGAAGGCCGGCTGGACGACATTGACATGCGGCGTCGTGCTGGGCGGCGCGCTCGGGTTTGTGGGGGGCCAGGTCGCCGCGTGGACGCGCGGCGCCGAACAGGCGACGACTGCCGATGCCGTGTGGCACGCCGACGTTCTCCCGCCTCCCGCGGACGTCACGCCAGGCGCTCCCGCCGACATCTCCGATGATCAGACCGTCTATTTCCCACAAGCCACTCCGGCGCAGGCCGTCCGGGCGGAAGGCTTTTCAGGGGTGGGAGATTCACACGGCGGGGATTCCAGCGGGACGGCTTCGGAACCGGCCACGCTCCCCGGCGCGAACGATGCGCAGCCGATCAACGTGCGTGAGGACCAGGACAGGCACAATCTCCGCCGGCTGATTGACGCCGAAATGGGCAACATTTCCGACCAGGATCGCGAGGTGTGGGAAGACGTGCTCCGTGGCCTGCCGGCCGAAGACGCGCTCGGCATCCTGCGGATGTGGCAGCGCTTTGGCCAAGGCGCCGCTGGTGACAAACCCGGGCTGCCCGCAACACTTCCCTCCGGACTCCCCCCGCTCGTCCCGCGCGACAACTCGGCCACGTTCGTCCCCGGCAGCCGATTAGCACCGACACCACTTGCCGGCGCGGCTGGCGACCCAATCCGTGCCGATCTGCTGCGCGCGCGGGCCATCGTTCTGAACAATCTCCTCAATGCCGATTCGCCCGGCTATCGACGGACTGAGCCGGTGTTTGCGGACCTCAGCCCCGGTGATGCGGAGTCCGCCGGCGAAGGTCAGGCGCCGGCGCGCGGCAGGATCACGGTCCCCGTCGGCGTGCAATTGAGCGGTCAGCGCCTCGATCTGACGGAGGGGACATACCAGTTCACGGGTGGGCCGTTCGATCTGGCCGTTGACGGGGATGGATTTTTCATCGTCGGCAACGCAGATCAACGGTACTACACGCGCTGCGGACGATTCCGCATCAACTCTGCCAGGCGCCTGGTTCTCATGGCGGCCGAAAAGGAACTCGTGCTTGAGCCGGAAATTGTCGTCCCCGCGAACGCCTCCGGCGTCTCGGTGGACACCAACGGCAATGTTTCCGCAACGCCGTCCGCGAACCAGCCGATTGCACTCGGTCGGATCACACTGGCGCGGTTTCTCGACCCGACCGCCCTGGTCCCCGCTGGTCGCTGCCTGCTGTCCGCGGGACCGTCGGCCGGCCCCATGCGGCGCGCCGCCGCGGGTGAAGACGCCGGCATCATCCGGCAGGGACATCTCGAATCGTCCAACGTGGACCGCGATCGCGAACGGGAACGCGTGCGCCAGTTGGACGAACTGCTCGACCTGCTGGCAACGTCGCCGCGCTGACGCGACCCCACTCTCGACGCCAAACGTTCCGGTCAGGCAAGCTGGGGGTTCTGCCGCAAGTGACCGGAACATGTCGCTCGCAACAGCGACGACAGTTCTGCCGAAACGCGGGCGTGCGGCGGCCGATATCCTGCACAGCAGGCCGCCACGCGCAGTGCGCTGCGCACAGCCGACAGCACAGGGGAGCCAGGGATGGTCAGCCCGGAATTCATGGCCGTTGTGGAACAGAGCACGCACGAGGTGCTCGTGTGGGTCGGCTTTGGCACGCTGATCGGACTGGCCGCGAAAGCGCTCATGCCGGGCCGCGACCCTGGCGGCGCGGTCGCCACGCTGATGATCGGGATTGCCGGCTGCATCATCGGCTGCGGCGTGCTCCTGTTCTTTAACAACGGCGCGCGGGTCTCGCCCGTGAGCCTGTTGGGATTTGGCGCGGGGACAGCCGGCGCGTTCGTGCTGCTGCTGTTCTATCGCCTGCTGGCCGGGTCGTTCTTCCTCGAGGCCGAGAATGGCGAGACATGGTCGCACCGGTTGCGGCGCCGGCGGCGGCGTGACGCGATCGCCCGCGACCTGTAACGGCGGGTGGCCGGGGCTGGCAGTTGTACCGATCGCGTTGCGTACAAAGACGCGGTCAAATCACATCGGACGTATCTGCAAATCAGCGAAGCCCCGGCCCAGGCGCGCCGGGGCTTCACTCTTGACGAAACACGCCGCGCTCCGTCATGCGACGTTCTCGCAATTCTGGTCGCTGTTCGTCCGGCCAGCCCCGGCCACTCCGCTTCTCGTGACCTGTAACGTCATTCGGCCGGCGCGTGCCAGTCCCCCCAGTGCTCCAGGTAGTGCGCGTACGCCTTGCTCTCCGCCGCGCGCGCTGCCAGCCATCCTTTCGTCTCGTGGACGATCGCCTGCTCTTCCTCCAGCGGCAGCTTGCCGATCAGCACGCGCGTCCGCAGAAATACAAAGTACGTGTCCAGCACGTCGCACCGGCAGTAGTCGTTGATCTCGGCCGCGCGGCCGCCGTCGTACATGTCCTGCACCTGTGAGCCGTCGACGCCGGTCTTGCCCGGTTTGCCGATCAGGTTCGCCAGCAGGTTGAGGCCACCGGCCATCCGCGTCGCGCCGAAGTTCGTGAACAGGTCCATCAGGTCGATGTGCGCTTCGAGGTTGTAGCGGTTGCGGAACTGCTCGTAGGACTTGGCCCCGATGTTGAACCAGTCCGGCAGGGGGATGCCGTAGCGGTACGCCGCCAGTTCCAGCACCGGCAGGTCGTAGCCGCGGCCGTTGAACGTGACCAGCGCCGGCCGGCCGTAATGCCGCCACCCCTGCCAGAAGCCGCGCGTCATCACGTGCGGCCGGTACTGCGGCTCATCGAGCACCGCCAGGTCGATCAACCGGTAATCGGCGGCGACCTTCGCGACGGCGACGGCGATCGGCAGCATGAACGACGGCGGCAGCACGTCGCGTCCGGTCTCGGCGATCAGTTCATCGCGGTACCGGCGGAGCGCATCCGCAGCAGTGAGATTGTCTTTCGCGTAGCGGACGCGCGACACCAGTTCCCCGTCGGCGACGGCTTCGACGTCGAAGACGAGGTAGGAAACACTGTTGGTCGTGGCAGCCATGAAGGGCTCCTGCTCGGCAGGATTCTAGCGATTCGCCAAGGTGCCGTCTGCGAGCCAGTCGACTCACCGCATCCTGCGGTAGTCGATCGGATTGGGATCGGCCTCAGGCGAGACGCATCTCGGCCCGTGGTTGCTCGGAATCAGTTCAAAAGCGCTGCCAGCCCGGTGCTCTGGAGCAGGTCCGACGGTCGCCGCCGGCATGCACTGGTTCACACGTTATCCCGCCAGATACGTGGGTCACTCTCGCCTCCCAACAACAGGCGAGTTGATCTCCCGAGCCCGCGCTATACTCTCCGCTCGGTTGTACGCGATGATGTAGCTGTCGAAAACCGTCTGGCTTTCTGCCATTCTCAGAATGCGAAAACCATTGACGATCTTGGCCAACGACTGGACATTGAACCAGCCCGCGAATACGGATACGAGCCAAATCGCGAAGAACGACAAACCCCGACCACCACCAGCGATGGCTGAATGCACTATCCCCACCAGGCACAACACGAAAACGAGCGCCGACGCCAGAAGGCCAAGTCGCAGTCCTCGCCAGAAGCCCGCGACCATGCGAATCAAGGCTTCGCGCTCATCGAGTTCTGCAGCGAGTTCCGGAGCGTGCAGCCTCACGAAATCCTTGCAGTAGTTGAAGCGTGCTCTCGTCGTTGATGCATCGGAAAAGCGACCTCGCATCGTATCGAGGAGTCTTGGCCAAACCAGGTTCGTGAAGTCATCGCGATAGGGACCGGGCGCAACTTCGCGTTCGGCCTTGCGGGAATGTCGAAGCGGGTACGGAAATTGGTCCGCAGCCCACAGCAGGTCTTCGGGGTGTATTTTGCCAGAACCTGCGTCCTGAGGACCGTCGGCATCTGTAGTCTGGGGAGGACCGTTGACGGCAGATTCGTGGAGCACTCCTGTGTCCTTCTGCGTGTCAAAACTCACCCCTTTTTCTGCAGCGCACCGCCGAATGACGTCACGAAATGGCTTTTCACCACACGCGTCTTTGAGTATCTGCAACCAGCGCTCGCGGCCCACAGATTCGAAGACCGTTTTGGCGTGAACGTCCGTCAGTTCGCTATGATACACCCAGGCCCACCAATGAGCCTTGAACGAAGCCCACGCTGATTTCCGGCTCTGCGCCAGCAGTGAATACAACCATTTGCGAAGCAAATAGTCGCTGCAGGCAAAATCGAGTTCGTCCACGGACGGCAGTCTCAGCAGACTGCCGACGAAGTAAGAAATGACGACGAATATCAGCATCAGGAAAATCATTTTCCAGTCACCCGGCCCCACGATCGCGCTGCAGGTTTTCGCGACAATGTCCGGCACCACGGCCCAGACGACAAACACAGCGAACAGGACGGAATTAAGCGTGTAGTATCCGCCGGGCGCCAACAGCGACATGAAGTGATTAAGGCCAAAACGCGTTGGATACATGTTGCACCTCAATAAGTGAGTAGTGCGTTGCGACGTCAGGTCGGCTCACGATTCCGGGGGTGCCGGCAAGACACGCCGAGGGATGCGTCTGCCCACAGAGTGAGCAAATCTATACGAAGGCCGTGGCAGCAGACCGAAGACGGCGTGGCACCGTATCGCCCGTTGCGTTAAGCCCATTTGTCGAAGGCCGTCTGCGATTGGCTGGCGATCCCGAAGTTAAAGGCCATCTTAACACAAGACGATCCACGGGCCAGCGAAACGAAGTGCGCTATTCGGTGCACCTGGACCGTGGCGCCGCCTTGCCGGAATCTGCGCAGGGAGCGGGCATCAATGAAAAGCGCCGGCCGCGTTGGGCCGGCGCTTTCGGAGGGGAATTGCGATTCCGACTATTGCAGGGATGCCGCACGCGCCTTGAGCAGTTGCAGCACCGGCTCAGTGATGTCGCGCGGCTCGTCCGCGTTGAAGATCACGTCCTGGTTCATCAGCCGGACCATGTCCTGCGGATTCGGGGCCGCGTCCAGTCGCTCGGGGACGGCCGCCTGCTTGCGTCGCACGATGCGGATGTCGTTGTCACGCGCGTAGTCCGCGACCGCGGCGCGGATCCGCTCGTACGTTTCGCGGTAGAGCCCCGTTTCCCGCTCCAGCGCCAGACTCTTCAGCGACGCGCGCTTCGATTCCATCGTCGCCGTCGCGTCCTGCGCCTGGCGCTGCAGCCGGTCGCGCTCCGAGTGGTCGCTGTCACCGCGGGAATTGAGTTCACGCGCCTGAATGCTGAGCGATCGCAGTTCCTCCACGAGGCGTTTCATTTCCACATCCGCGTCCGCCAGCGACCGCTTCAATTCCTCGCGTCCTGCCTTGAATCCGGGCTCCTCGTCGAACAGCCGTTTGACGTCGACGTAGGCCTCATCGTTGGCCGGTTGCGAGCCCGCGTGACGCGCCGGCTGATCGTTCGCCCGCTCTTCCGACCCGGTGGACTGATCACCGCTCGCGGCGACGGTTGACGCCGCCTTCAATCCTCCGGCAGCCGGGGACAATTCTTCGTCGGCGGCCGATGGGCCCGGCCGGATCGCGCTCAGGCCCGTGACGACGATCAACGCCGTGCAGACACAAATCGCTTTCATTCGAGACTCCTTTTGGTTTGAGAGACAGAGCAGTCGACGCACTCGCGCGACCAGGTCACGGCCGCTCGCGGCCGAAGACAACGCCGGCCGGCCACCCGGATGCGCCAGTGCCAGGAGCGCCCGGGCGTAGTCCGTCACGCCGTCGGGCGACGACTGTCGAACCCGTTCGTCGCAGGCCCGCTCGGCGCATTCGTCAAACCGCCGCAGGACGTGCCAGATGAACGGGTTGAACCACTGCGGCCAGGCCAGCAGCCGGGCCGCCACGCTTTTCCAGATGTCGCCGCGCTGATAGTGCGCGAGTTCGTGCAGTAACACGCCCAGGCGCTGTCGTGCGTTCAGCGCGGCCCAGGCATCGCGCGGCACAACGACGACGTACCCGCGCGGCAGCCGGCAGAGCAACGGTCCACAGGTGCGACTCGTCCAGAGCGGGATCGAAGCAGTCACACCGGCTTCGAGGAGAAGCTGTTCCCATAGAGCGGCCCACTCGCGCGGCGCGGGTTCGAATTCCCCCAGCCCCTGCACGAATCGCACATATCCTGCGATCGGAATGGCCGCCGCCATGACACCTCCCACAAGCCACACGCCTGCCAGCCACAACGCCCACTGCGACGCGGGGGAATCGTTATCCGAAAACACCGCTGCATGTGCGAAACCTGCCGACTGCGACCGGTCGGCGATTTCGCCGGTTCGCGCCGCCTCGGCCCACACCGTGTCATCGTCCAGGAGACTCCCGGTGCCGGTCGCAACGACAACACCGTGAGCCGGAGCGGCGGATGGGCGTGACGCCAACAGCTCGAAAATGCGCGGCATTGGAATCGGGTATTGCCAGAGCAGCCAGCCCTGGCACAGGACGAGCGTCCATGCCATCCGCTCCAGCCGCACACTGCGCACCCGCAAGGCGCGCAGCGAGAGCCACGTTAAGAGCGCCGCCACGAGCGTCCACACCGTGGTCCGAACCAGTACGATCAGGAGCGGTGAGAGCGAATTGTTCATCGTCCCTCCTTGTCTTCACGGGCGCGGGCTTCCGCCTCGTCGATCAGGCCCCGAATCTCGTCCAGTTCCTCGGGACTCAGCGTTCGTTCCCGCACGAGGTGCGCGATGAGCGGCACAACCCGGCCGCGGGTCACGCGGTCCAGCAGCGAATCGAGGTCGCTGCGCGTGACGGATTCGGGCGGAATCGCCGCCGAGTAATGCGCCGGGCGTGCGTCGGTCTTGCAGGCGACCCCCTTGGCCACGAGGCGATTGAGCCGCGTCTGCACCGTTGTGTAGCCGACCGCGCGGGCCAGTGCCGCCTGCACCTCCGAGAGCGTAGACCCTCCGCGGCGCCACAGCACGTCGAGGAGTTCCAGCTCTCCGGCCGTCAGACGGGGTTTCCTGCGGCGTAACCGTGGCATGGGACCTGCTTCATGACAAGTGTCGTAATCAGCGGCGGGATACTATGACTCTTGTCGTAATTCGTCAAGACCGGCCGCCATTTTTTCGCGCCGGCGGGTTCACTCCTCTTCGCCCGCTGCGCCGGGCTCGTCGTCGACGAACGCCTCATCCTCCGGCGGCCGTGCGGCGGGCATCTCCGGTCGCACCACGCAGTAACTCAACTCCGGCGTCTTGCGGCGGTGGATCGAGTGCGCGACCTCGCTGCGGATCCGCGGCGACCACAGCCCCAGCCGGTGCAGGACCTTGTCGGCGGGCGTCTGGTCGTTGGGATCGATCAGCGCCACGGAGACCATCAGCCGCGAGGCGTCCGGCGCGGGCTGCACGCTGTCGACGTACACATTCCGCAGCACGTCGTCGTTCAACTCGCCGCTGAGCACGTAGTTCAGCGTGTCGGCGATCTGGCGGCAGAGCTGGAGCGTTTTGCGGTCGACGCGCGGCAGGCGGTCGGACGGCGTGAAACGTCGGGAACGATGCTGACGTCGGGACATATCAATGCCGATGGTAGCTCACGGCGAATCGCGACGCGAGTTGAGACACGTCGATTTCAACAGCGCCGGACACTCAGTTGGCTGGCGTGGTTCGCGCCGATGTAGGGTCACCGCGCCTTGAAGTGTCCGTGTCGTCCTGTCTTGTTTCAGTCAGCACAGGACTGGTAAAATCGCCGCATGAGCACATCAACGATCAGCGAGTCCGACATCCTCGAGGACCTGATTGTGCCCGATCGACCCGACCTGCCACCCGAAGCGGCACGCGCCATTCTTGAGCTGCGTTTCAATGCATCGGCTCAAGCCCGGATTCGTGCCCTCCTGGACAAGAACAATCTGGGCACGATCACAGCAACTGAGCGGGACGAACTGGAAAAATACCTGCGTGTGGGGCAGTTCGTCGACTTGATGCACGCAAAGGCACACCTGTCGTTGAAACGCTCGCAGCCAGGAGCGTAACCCTGGGGGCCGGGGCATGCCGAAGACTCTTGCGGATTCACGCGTAGCAACTCGCACAACTCTGGTACAGGCTGGCCGCCTGTCATTGGGCGGCTGACGTATGCTGATCTCCGAAGTCTTCCATTCAATCCAGGGAGAAGGCCGCCACGCCGGGGTGCCGAGCGTGTTCGTGCGCACCAGCGGCTGCAACCTGCGGTGCTGGTTCTGCGACACGCCGTACACATCGTGGCGGCCGGAAGGGGAGGAGCGGTCGGTCGAGAGCCTCGTCGAGCAGGTGCAGTCCTGCGACTGCGAACACGTCGTCATCACCGGCGGCGAGCCGCTGCTGGTCCGGGAGGTCGTGACATTGACCGAGCGGCTCAAGGCGCTCGGGCATTACATCACGATCGAGACGGCCGGGACGGTCCATCTCCCCGTGCAGACGGACCTGATGTCGATCAGCCCCAAGTTGTCGAATTCGACCCCCCGCGACACCGAATGGGAGGCCCGTCACGACGAGCGGCGGCACCGGCCGGATGTCATCCGGCAGTTGATGGCGGAGTTCGATTATCAGCTCAAATTCGTGATCGATACTCCGCCGGATGTGGCCGAAGTGGATCGATTTCTGGAAGAATTCCCACAGATCGCTGGGGATCGCATCTACCTGATGCCGCAGGCGATCGAGCGCGAACCCTTGCGCGAGAAATCGGTCTGGATTGAGGCCGAGGCGTCCCGACGGGGGTGGCGGATGTCACCGCGGCTGCATATTGATCTGTTCGGGAATACGCGCGGGACGTAAGTCGATGAGTGTCGCCTACCAATTGGAGCCGCATCTTGGTGCTGAAGAATTCATCGACGTCCTCCGCCGCTCCACGCTGGCCGAGCGGCGGCCGGTCGACGACCCCGAGCGCATCCGCCGCATGATCGAGCAGGCGGACATCGTGCTCACGGCCCGCCTCGATGGCCTCCTGGTCGGCGTCTCCCGCGCGCTGACCGACCACAGCTACTGCACGTACCTCTCCGACCTCGCGGTCGACGAGGCGTTCCAGGGGCTGGGGATCGGCCGCGAACTCATTCGCCGCACGCACGAGGCGGCCGGACTGCAGACGATGCTGATCCTGCTGGCGGCCCCGAAGTCGCGCTCGTACTACCCGCACATCGGCATGCAGCAGCACGAGTCGTGCTGGTTTGTGCAGCGCCGAGTGTAGCAATTTTGCCGCTCGGTGCTGGACGGGTGCGCAGACCACAGACGTTGGCGATTCTTCGGGGAATCGCACCTTTTGCCTTGAATTGTGTGTGTGTGTGTGTATAACCTTGGGAAGTCAATGTGAGCACACGTCTGCCGTCTCGTGCGAGGTGAGCCGATCGCAGTGGGAGTTCCTATGTTGCAGTCGACTCGATATCTGGCTGTTCGGACTGACCGGGCATGGCGCGAATTCTGCGGTCGCTTGGTCCCACAGGGCGATCCCTGTTTCGTGCCTCGCTCGGCGATCTCACTGATACTGTCGGTCGCACCAATATGTCTTACCCTGTCGCCCGCGGCGGCGAGGAGCGGTGACGCAACGGATGCCGAAGTTGCCGACTCGCTGCGCCAGTGGCGAGATTCGTTTGTCAACATTCGCGTGCGCTTCGTCAGCAACTTGCACTATGACGAGGGCGGTCAAAATCCCTTCTCATCGTCGTCAATTCATTCCGAGTGGGTCTGGACGGAGGAACGGCAGTTCCACGAGGAGAGCACCGTTTATTGGGACGAACACGTCCATTCGCGCGAACTCGCGGGCACGAATGGAAAGGTGTTCTTCTTGGCTGAGTTTGGCGGGCCTGACGACGTCGCTTCAAACATCCCGAATGTGCTTACTCTATATGACGCCAAGGGGGCCGAGCCGGGGCGTCAAGGCGCCGTTGTTGTGCCGCTGGACGGTCTCTGGATACCTCAAGGGTGTCGCTGGTTGGGCAACGAGGTTGGCGCACTTTCGATTGCCAGCGGTGAGGAAATGCACGTTGACGGAGTTCCCTGCCGCCGAGCGTTGTACCCTTTGGCAGACGGACTGAAGCGGGTCCTTGCCCTCGATCCGACCCACGGTTTCCTGCCGAAGGAAGTCACTTTTATGAACCAAAGCGACTCAGGAGGACGCTACCGGTTCGTCGTGCACGAATTCCGTCGCGTCGAACCGGGGATCTGGTTTCCGTGGCGCGGTGAGTTGTGGGGAGCAATCCATCGCCAGGAATGGGAGGTCGAGGAAGTCGAGCTGAACGCAAGTTTTTTGCCGTCGTATTTTGATCCACCGCCATCAGGCGCTGGAACGCGCGTTTTTGATGGCGTCCAGCGCAGGTCATACGTCGTAGATGGCGCCTCGCCACACATCGCGCCAAGGCGCCCCGATGATGGGAGTCGGCGCGTCGGGATCGCTGCTACACCTGGGCACGTCGGCGCTTGGGCTTGGATGGCAGTCCTGGTCGTGCTTGGCTTGGTGTTCCTGCTCGCAGCGCGCAAGTTGACGCGTAATCAATGAAGGAAGTATCGACACAACCAGGGTCCGGCAAGTGTAATCGGGTCCCTGGCCAATTTCGAAGGAGCAGCCGATGAAAGCGATGACAGTTACACTTGTTTCGGTTCTTGGTGCAGCGTGCTGGGGAGCGGCGATTGGGATTGCAGCCGTACCGAAGGGGCTACGTACATTTGCATGACCACTCCTGTGAATGGGGAGGGACACGACTGCAACTGCGACACCGGTCAAACGCACGTTGCCTGTGGAATCAGTTTCGTACAGCCCCAGCCAATTCCCGATTGGTATTGTGTCGACGGCGGAACCGGATGTAACGATACGGAAACAAACTGTGGACCCAAGTACGATTGTGGGCAGACTGAGTGTTACAATCAAAACCGAAACTGTACCAAATTGTCAGTGGATTGTACCGAGGAATTCGGCTGCGAGAACGCGCCCCCATAAACGGACCCGCGCCGGTTCACGGGTTGTCGTGCCATAGAGCTCTCATCGATGCGTGGAAAAGTAATCTCATGATCTCAAGTCGGTGCAAAGCGATGCCCATTTTCCTGGTCGGCATCCTAGCGGGAATCGCGGCGGGACTGTGGCGGATCAAATGCATTGACCAATCTGACAATCTGGGAGCACTCACCGCGCGCCGACTGCAACCTTCTCCGTCAGCGACGGAGTCGACTGTCACTGAGCAAACTCCCGTCATATTTGCGTTTCAAATCAGGAACGCCGCCGACTTCGTTCTTGGCCCGTTCCAAGTTCAGAATCTTTGCTCCTGTGACATCGAAGAGTCGCTGCCGTCGAAACTCAGCCCGGGTCAACAATCGCAATTTGCGTTCCGCGTGCATCCGCCGCCGGCAGGTATCCTCACGACTGCGGTGCATATTACAGACGCGTCCGGACAACCACTTCTGACGTTGCCCGTTGTCGTTCGCAACGTGGCCCCTGTGCCCCGCATTGAGGCGGTCGGAAGCGTTCGACTCGACATTGTGCGCGGTGTCGAATTTGTACATGATGTGCAGGTGGCCTGTGTGGAACGGAGTGATGATGCGCCATTGATCGCTGGCGTGTCAACGACTTCCAACGTGCCGTTCAGCGTTTCGATTGTCGGCGTTGGGGACGATCAGATTCGGTCCTACGCACCGCACGTGCGGCGCTTGTACCACGTTCGGATCACGGGTAACGCAGGCTCGGACGTACGGCCCGGTCCCGAAAGCGGCGACGTCGCGCTCTTGCGTGGTAGTGGCGACGAAGTAGCGCGGCTACCCGTTTCGTGGAGGGTGCGGGAACAATTATCGTTTATTCCGGAGCAGATCGTTTTTCGCGAAGCGGATGACGCTACCGACGTCTCGATCCTGTATCGTGGACCGGATGCGGACAGGCCGTTGTACGTCGTGCCCATAGTGGACGATGTCGAACCGCCCGTCGAGGTCGTGCAGATTGAAAGGGAAAGAAATGCGACCGGTCCCATTGTGGCGCGCTTTGTCGTTAGGGCGAAACATCTCCTCAGGTCGATCGATTCGTGCGAAATCGCATTCGAGTCGCGGGGTAATGTGCCGTTGCGGGCTGTCTTGCCGGTACGATTTCTAGCGTCGAGCAAGGCGTCGGATCGATTGGACGCAAAGTGCGATCAGTGAGTTCGGCGCGATTTGCATGCGCGAATCAACACTCGCGAAATGGTAGACGATGAAATACTGCCGGCAACTCGACGAACTCATTGCCCGGTCTCGCATTGCATGTCCGCGGGCCCGCCCCGGTTCGCGCATCGAGTGCTCTGCACGCCAGCCCAACGCCGGGACGACGATCGTCGAACTATTGACTGCCCTCGGTGTGATCAGCCTGCTGACAGCGGTTCTGCTGCCTGGCATCCATCAGGTCCGCGAACGGGCGCGTTCAACGACGTGCGCGAACCACTTACGGCAATTGGTCATGGGGGCACAGGCGCATGAGGCAGCGCACCGGCATTTGCCACGTTCGGAGCCGCTGTGGGTCGACGATCAGCAGCAGCTTCAACCCTCGGTATCGATCCACGTACATCTGCTTCCGTTTCTCGATCAGATCGCGCTGTACAACCAGTTTGATTTTCTCGATGTGACAGTGACCCCCGATGAGGATCCGCCGCGCGGGTTCAGTGATGCCAATACGGCAGTGTTGCATCAAGTCGTACCGATCTTCGTCTGCCCGTCCGATCACGCGCCGAGCGGCGCGACCAATTATCGAGCCTGCGTCGGCGCCGGGGCGAAGCAGTCATTTCAGGGAGATGGCTTTAGTCCCTTCGCAATTGGCAAGTCGCTCAGTGCGGCCGACTTTGCGGACGGCCTTTCGAATACCGCGCTCCTTTCGGAGCGCGTTGTGGGCGATTACCAGGTCGATGCTTACGACCCGTGGCGCGACGTGTTTCTCGTGCAGGCCGCAAGTCTGGAGTACGACGACCAGTCCGCCTGGATCAACCAATGTTCGCTCGGTGTTCCCTATCCACCGCTCAACGTGTCGGCCTATTCGTTTCTGGGGGCCGTATGGTTTCGCGGAGGGCCGAGGAATACCAGTTACAACCACATCCTCGGGCCCAACTCCAGCGTGCCTGACTGCGCCGACACTGGGCCGTACCCCGATGGTGGGCCAGGCATCTACAACGCACGGAGTCAGCATCCCGGCGGCGTCAACCTGGCATTGGCCGATGGCGCTGTGCGATTCATAGCCGACGCAGTCGACCTTCGCGTCTGGAGGGCGATAGCAACGCGGAACGGTCGTGAAGTCATTGACAACTTCTGACGTTCACCCTGTTACATCACGCAAATTCCGGCCGCCGCCGCCGCAACTGGTCCTTCAGCCGCGCCACGATGCTGGAGTGCATCTGGCTCACCCGGCTCTCCGACAGGCCCAACGTCTGGCCGATCTCCTTCATCGTCAGCTCTTCGTAGTAATACAGAATGATGATCAGCCGCTCGTTCCGGTTGAGCCCCTTGGTGACAAGCTTCATCAGATCGCGCTTCTGGATGCCGCGCGTCGGGTCTTCGCCCTTGGTGTCCTCGATGATGTCGATCTCGCGGACGTCCTTGTAGCTGTCGGTCTCGTACCACTTCTTGTTGAGACTCACGAGGTTCACGGCGCTCGCCTCGGCCCGCAGCTTCTCGTACTCGTCCATCGGGATGCCGAGCTTCGTGGCGAGTTCGATGTCCGTCGGCGGGCGGCCGACCTGGGCCTCGAGCTGCTTGCGGGCCGCTTCCAGTTTGCTGGCCTTGCTGCGGACGAGCCGCGGCACCCAGTCCATCG
>CAZWGW010000015.1:0-6830 GCA_964633565.1 uncultured Planctomycetaceae bacterium | reverse complement strand
GTCGAGCATGGCCCCGCGGATGCGCGGGACGCAGTACGTCTCGAACTTGACGCCCCGTTCCAGGTCGAACGACTCGATGGCGTCCATCAGCCCGAACACGCCGGCGGAGATCATGTCGTTCAGGTCGACGCCGTCCGGGAGTTTGGCCCACACCCGTTCCGCGTTGTAGCGGACGAGGGGAAAGTAATGTTCGATGAGCCGGTTGCGAAGTTCCTGATTCGTCTGGTCGACCTTGAACGCCTGCCAGACTTGCTGAACATCAATGGCAACCTTGGTGGTCATTCAACCCTCCGTGAGGTATCGCTGCCGCGTCGCGGCGTCGCGAGGATTCCTGGTTGTGGTCTCGTGCTGTGGGACGGCCGCGCGGCCCCGGTCAGGCGACCGGAATCCGCGGGATGGGAACGGATCAGGAACCGGTCCGCCGCGCAATACGCCACCCATCGGTCGCGCGTCGCGGCGTATCAATACGGATCGGTTGCTGCGGTCGGCAGATTGAGTCGAACTCCTTCAGCTTGCTTGATCGTTAAAGTTTGACGCCAGGAACAGTCAATGCAGGCAATCTGGTCAGGCTGCGGAACGCCGGCGGAACAGGTCTTCCTGTCCCAGGATGAGCCGTGCCGCCCGTGCGGCGGACGCTGCTTCAATCTCATCCGGTACATCCTGGCCGGTCGTGAAGTAGCTAATGGGCAACTGAATGCGCTTCGCGGCCGACAGCACGGCGCCGATGCCGGGCGCTTCATCGAGCTTGGTCAGCAGGAGCGACGTCACGCCGACCGTCCGGAACTTCTCGGCGGTCTTCTCCAGGCCGCGGGCGCTGGCGACCAGGCTGAGCACGAGGTGCACCTGATCGACATCCGCCTCGGCAAGGAAACTCTTGAGTTCCTGGATCTTGAGTTCGTCCCGCGGGCTGCGGCCGGCCGTATCGATCAGCACGAGGTCCATTCCCGCGAGTTCCTCGAGTGCGCGGCGCATCTCGCGGGGACTGGTGACGACGTGCATCGGCAGGTCGATGATTTCGGCGTAGGTGCGGAGTTGCTCAACCGCCGCCACGCGATACGTATCGACCGTCACGAGGCCCACCTTGACGCCGTCCCGCAGCTTGAAGTTTGCCGCGAGCTTCGCGATGGTCGTCGTCTTGCCGACGCCCGTGGGGCCGACGAGTGCCACGACGGTCCGCCGGCCGGGCGTCACGGCGATCGGGCCGCAGCAGGGGACCTGCTGCTCCACCAGTCCGGCCAGCAGCGTCGACACGCGGTGCGGGTCCTTGAGGTCCTCGCTGCTGCACTGTTGCCGCAATTCCACAACCAGGTTTCGCGCTTCTTGGTCATCGACCTCCGCGTCGATCAGTTCGGCGTAGAGGTGGAACAATTCGTCGGGCACTTCCGCGCGGCCGCCGCGCCGGGAATTCGACTTCAGTTGCGTAATGAGCGATTCGATCGTTTCCAGCCGCTGCGACAGTCCGCCGTCAACAGCGGACACGTTGTCCGGACCGCCGGATGGTGACGGGTTCGGGGCCTCCGTCGGATGGGCCGCGGTCGGAATGGCCGGTTCGAACGCGGCTCGATCCGGCGCTATGTGAACCGACAGGTCGAGCCCTGCATCGAGGCCGCTCGCCGATGCCGCCTGTTCGCGTGAGCCGTCGCGTCCGAAGCGTTCGGCCGTGTGCCGCAGCGGAACGGTCTGCTCGGCCATGCCGGCCACGACTTCGGCTTCGTGGCGCGTCCGCTGCCAGGGGAAGCGACGCCGCAGTTTGACCTGCCGCGTGCTGAGGATGATCGCATCGCCGCCGAGTTCGCGGCGCACGAGGTCCAGGGCGTCACGCATCGACGAAGCGCGAAAAGTGCGGATGTTCATGACGGGACCGGCGTCGCTGGGGAGGGGGTTCAGGCCGGCTGACGGTCGTCAGCGCGGCGCAGTCGTCAGGGAGTTTCGGATGTGATCAACGGAGGATTCGCTGCGGGAGGGACCGTCGGTGGAAGTCGAATCGAAGGTGACGTCGCCGTGGACGACGAGTTCGGTGTCTGCGGTGATTTCATTGTGGCTCAGCACGTGCAGCCGGGGATGCGCCCGGCCCGTCAGCTGCCGCAGCGCCGGGCGGACGTCCGGTCGGCACAGCACGACCTGTGGCCGGCCCGCGTTCGCCATGCGTTTGAGGCGCTCCGCCAGCGCCGAGTTGAGCGCGTGCAGGAACTGCGGGGTGACACGGACCTGCATCCCGGTGTCGTCGAAGTCCAGGAGCGCTGCCAGCCGGTCTTCGACGTGACTGGCGAATTCGGCGACGTGCAGGCGGCGGTCTTCGTCCCGGCACGACTGACAGATCGTGCGGGCCAGTGCCGTCCGCACATGTTCCGTGAGCAATTCGGTATTCCGGGTCCGCTCCGCGTGGCTGCCGAGCGCCTCCAGGATCGTCTCCAGGTCGCGGATCGGCACCCGCTCGCGGAGCAGATTGGAAAGCACTTGATGGATCTGCGCCGGCTTGAGGACTTCCGGGACGAGGTCGTCGACGACCTGGGGAGCACGGGTACGCAGTTCCTGGAGCAGGCCGTGCACTTGCTGCCGCGTGAGCAGTTCGGCCGCCTGCGCGCGAACGACGTCGTTCAGGAGCTGAATCACGTAATAATGTGGCGGATGGACCTGGTAACCGGCGACCTGCGCCGCTTCGCGCCGCGCCGGCTCGATCCAGCGGGCGGGGTATCCGGTGGCCGGCTCCATGGTCGCAATGCCCGGAATCGACTCCTCGACGCCGCCGGCGTCCACGGCGAGGAGTGCGTCGGCGTACGCCTCGCCCCAGGCCACGGGAAGGCCGCGAACCTTGATCTGGAACCTGCGCGGGTCGAGACTCAGATTATCCCGAACCCGGACCTTGGGAAGGATGAACCCGAGTTCCCGCGCGATGCGCTGCCGGAGCTGCGACACGCGTTCCAGAAGATCACCGCCGGAGGCCGGGTCGGCCAGTCGGATCAGGCCGATTCCGAGTTCCAGTTCCAATGGCTCGACGCGCAGGTGGTCCCGGGTCTCTGCCGTCGCGGTCTTCGGCGCCGCGGCTGCCGGAGTCGCGGCCGGCTCCGCTGCGACCGCCACGTCGGATGCCGCCGTCTGCAGCAATCTCCCCACCACCGCACAGCCAATGCCCAGCACCACCAGCGGCGTCGCCGGCAATCCCGTGCAGGCCATGACCAGCAGAAACGCTGCGGCGATGTACAGCGCCGTCGGATGGCGGAACACCTGGCGAACGGTGTCCTGCGACAGGTTGCTGTCGACCGATGTCCGCGTCACGATCAGCGCCGCCGCAATGGAGATGAGAAACGCCGGAATCTGGGCGACGAGTCCGTCGCCGATCGTCAGGGTGGTGAAGACCGAGACGGCCTGGGGGAGGGACATCCCCTCGCGCGCGATGCCGACGAACAGCCCGCCAAAGATGTTGACGAATGTGATGACCAGGCCCGCGACGGCGTCGCCGCGGACGAACTTGCTGGCGCCGTCCATGGCGCCGTAGAAGTCCGCCTGCCGTGCAATCTGCTGTCGCAGATGGCGGGCTTCTTCCTTCGTAACCAGGCCGGCCGCAAGGTCGGCGTCGACTGCCATCTGTCGACCGGGCATGCCGTCGAGCGCAAACCGCGCGGCCACCTCGCCGATGCGGGTCGCCCCTTTCGTGATCACCAGAAACTGAATGGCGATCAGGATCAGGAAAATGACCAGGCCCACCGTGGGCGAGCCCGCGGCGACAAAATCGCCAAACGCCTCGATCACGCGACCGGCCGCTCCGGTGCCGCGCTCGGCGGCCCCGGTGAGGATCAGCCGCGTCGATGCGACGTTGAGCACCAGGCGGACCAGCGTGGTCCCCAGCAGGATCGCCGGAAAGACGCTGAATTCCAGCGGATTCGCGACGTGAATCGTCGTCAGCAGGATCACGACGGACAGCGTAATGTTCGCCGCCAACAGCAGGTCCATCATCGCCGGCGGGAGCGGGACCACCATCACGAGGACCGCGCCGACGATGAGGATCGGAAAAATCAGGCTCAGGTTGCGCGACACGGCATCGCGCAGACCGGTCCGGGAACGGGAAGACATCCTTGCTTCCAGGTGCCGACGAACGGATTGGGAACGGGGGAATCGAGTGAGAGAGGTGAGGGGCGGGAGTGATACCGGATGGCCTGGCTTGTGTCCAGAGGTGTTTCCGGTTGCGACGCAGCGTATGAATTTGCTTCACCGCCGGTGATTCACGCAGATTGCGGCAACGCTGCCTTGCAGTCGGAGATCGCAGGCAGGACGATAAACGCCGCACGCTTCGTCAGTCTTGTCTCAAGGGACATCATGCAGACTTTACAACAGCCGCCCGTCGATGCCCGCCCGGACCGGCTGCAACCCGGGCAGTTGCAGCAGTTCGAACGTGATGGATACTTCATCGTGCGGCACCTTGCCCCCCCGGAACTCGTGGCGGGGATGTTGCAGGCGACGCTCATGGACGTCGAACGGCTGGCCGACCCGATCGAATTCGAGTCCGACCTCCAGTATCCCGGTGCTCCCCGCTCGCGCGAATTGCCGGGGGGCCGCACGGTGCGCCGGCTCAAGCAGGCCCATGCGCGCGGCTATGCCTTCACGGAGTGGGTCACGCATCCCGGGGTTGTGCAGCGACTCACGCAACTGCTCGGCCCCGAGCTCGTTTGTCCGCTGGCGCACCATAACTGCGTCATGACCAAACATCCCGCCTACAGCAGCGACACCGGGTGGCATCAGGACATCCGGTACTGGTCGTTTGACCGGCCCGAACTGGTGACCGTCTGGCTGGCCCTGGGAAGGGAGCATCCGGAGAATGGCTGTCTGCGGGTGATCCCGGGGTCGCACCGCATCGCGCTCGACCGCAGCCGCTTTGACGAGGCCCTGTTTTTCCGGCCGGATCTCGCCGTGAATGCGGAGTTGATCGCGCAGGCCGTTCCCGTCGAACTGGAGCGCGGCGACGTATTGTTCTTCCACTGCAAGACGCTGCACGCGGCGGGCCGCAATCTGACCACACAGACCAAGTATTCCGTCGTGTTTACGTTTCGCGCGGCGGACAACCGTCCCCGTCCTGGTTCGCGTTCCGCCGTTTCGCCGGAGCTGCTTATTCACGCGCCGGCGGAGTGATCTGCTCCAGTGCGGCCGTCGCGGCAGTGCGGGCCTCCCCCTCCTGCTCGAAAGCGATCTGCTGCAGCTTGGGTACCGCAGACCCTGCTGCAGGACCGATGCGGCCCAGCAGTTCGACTACGGGCAACACCACGTCCGCAGCGCCGGCATCCAGCGCTTCCGCCAACTGCGGCACAAACGGCGCGGCTTCTGGTCCGAAGTTCCCCAGGTTCGTTGCGGCCAATTGCCGCAATTGGGGATCGTCGTGGCCGAGCAGCCTTGTCAGTACGGGAATGATACGCTGCTCATGACCGGGAATGGCGCACAGCGCGGTCGCCGCGTTGGCCTGGACAAACGGCGACTCGTCTTCCAGGGCCGCCAGCAGCGCCTGCTCGGCTCCCGCCGCGTCCGGTCCGAGTCCGGCGAGGACCGTGGCGGCCATTTCACGTCGCATCGGTTCCTCGCTGTCGAGCGCATGCGCCAGCACCGGCGCCGCGGCGGGGCCCAGTTGGATCAGGCGATTGTGAGCGTCTTCCCAGTCTTCGGGCGTAACGGCAGGCGACAGCAGCGCCGCGAGCGCTTGCTCGGCTTGTGCTGTGCTCTCATCGGGTACAGCCGCCACAACAGGCGTCGGGACAGAAAACCCGGCCGGCGGAGTTGCGACCGGCGTGCTGGCGCCTCCGCCGGCCGGCGCGGGAGGCTTCGGCGCCGCTGCGTCGTTGTTGCTGCTGCAACCGGGCGCGGCGAGGATCGCGCCGGCGATCAGGGCAGGCAAACGCGAAAACCGCAGTTTCGGTGGATTTTCCATGGTGGCGTCCCTGCCGGTCATGTCGGCTTTGGCTCCCCTTGCTCGTCCAGAATCATGATCTTCTGCCAGATCTTCCGCGACAGTCCGGACGTCAGGTCCTCGATGTCATTGACCGCCGCGACGACGTCTGCGTCTGGAAAGTCCTGCACGTACAGTGCCGCAATCTTGCCCGACAGCGACAGCATCTCACTGCAGTAGTCGAGATACCGGTTGAGTTCGAAGTTCGTCATCGTCCTTTTCGGGGACGACTTGGTGTCCGGCCCCTGGACGTGCATCCGCTCGGGGTCCTTCGTGAGCTGGTGCATGTCGATGATGTGGGCGATCACCCGCAATTCGTGCAGCGCCTGCAGCGCCCGCCTCCGCTTGATGCGCGATTCCAGCGTCACCAGAAAGAGGACTGTCGCGCCCACCAGCAGCAGGGAGTTAAACGCCGCTTCCAGCATCTGGACGATGTCCGAAGCGCCGGGGTGCTGACCCCCTTCGAGTTCGTGGATAATGACGGCCACCGTGTAGAAAAAGGCGCCGGTGATCGCCGCGATAATCAGCCCCGAGGCGACCCGCACCCACACGATCGGCCGGGCTATGACCTGGGACCGCAGTTTGGCCTGCCGGGAGACCTCCAGCAGTTGGCCGCAGACGGTGTTGAGACCCGCGCTCGGAAACCGTTCCTTGATACGCCGCGAAAGCACGCCGACGGTGTCGACGATCTTGTCGGAGTCGAGATAGGAAATCGACGTGGCTGCCACGTGGAAGTCCCTGTTGGACCAGACCCGTCGGACGCGTGTCGGAATCGCTCCGGCACTGCTTCTGGAAACGGACGCGGGATGCTACCGGATCACGCGAATTCCGGGGAGACCGCTTTCAGCGACGCAGATATTGTGGGTCGCTCACAAACCGCTCGGCGGTCTCACGGTTGATC
>CAZWGW010000014.1:7346-23261 GCA_964633565.1 uncultured Planctomycetaceae bacterium | reverse complement strand
ATCGGCTGGCACCCCAGGGAGAAGGCTGAGTACGGCGAGGCGCAGCACTCCGCATGGGAGACGATCCAGCGGAGCCACGCCATCGCCAACGGCGTGTTCGTCGCCGTGCCGAACCGTGTGGGACACGAAGGGGACAGCGGCAGCGGGATCGAGTTCTGGGGCCAGAGTTTCGTGTGCGATCCCGGCGGCCGGATCATGGCGAAAGGGAGCATCGACCAGGAAGAGCTGGTGATCGCCGAATGCGACCTCGGCCTCGTCGACGTGCAGCGGACGCACTGGCCGTTCCTGCGCGACCGGCGGATTGACGCGTACGGGGAGATTACGCGGAGGTATGTCGATTGAGGGACGACGTCTTGGTTGGAATCGTTGCCGATGAGGGGATGAGGAGCTGAGGGGATAAGGAGAAGACGCATGGTCCCCTCATCTCCTCATCACTATATCCCCTCATCACGTCTTTGCGTGCGCGACTGACAAACGACATGCCGACAACTTCGACACCCCCAAGGCCCGCCGCCCTCGGCTACCGCATGCCGGCAGAGTGGGAGCCGCATGAAGCAACCTGGCTCTCGTGGCCGCACAAGGTGGAGAGTTGGCCGGGGGCGTTCGAGCCGGTGCCGGAGGTGTTCGCGCAGATTGCCGGAGTGCTGGGCGAATCGGAACTCGTGCGGATCAACGTGGCCGACGACGAGATGGCCGACGGTGTGCGGCAGTTGCTGCGGCGCGGCGGAGTCAACCTGGAGGCTGTCCGCTTCCATTTCAATCCGACGAATGACGCCTGGGTGCGGGATCATGGGCCGATTTATGTCGTGTGCGACGTCCAAAGTGACCCGGACGCTACGAGCGTCCGGGTCACTGAACAGCAGCGTGCGATCATCGACTGGGAATACAACGCGTGGGGGAACAAGTACCCTCCGTACGATCTGGACAACGCGGTCCCCGCGCGGATCGCCGCGGAGTCGGGGGAGACGCGTTTCGTGCCGGGCATCGTGATGGAGGGGGGCTCGATCGACGTCAACGGCCGGGGGACGCTGCTCACGACCGAGGCCTGCCTGCTCAACCCGAACCGCAATCCGCAGCTCTCGAAGGGGGAGATCGAGCAGTATTTGAAGGACTTTCTTGGGGTGCGGCACATACTGTGGCTGGGGGACGGCATTGTCGGCGACGACACGGATGGGCACATCGACGATCTGACCCGCTTTGTGTCGGCTGACACCGTGGTGACGGTCGTCGAGGACGATCCCCAGGACGCCAACTACGAACTGCTGCAGGAGAACCTGCGGCGGCTGCGGACGATGCGGGACCAGGACGGCAATCCCCTGCAGGTCGTCACACTGCCGATGCCGGGCCCGGTGTACTTCGAAGATCAGCGGCTGCCGGCCAGTTACGCCAACTTCTACATCGCCAACCGGCGAGTGCTGGTGCCGGTCTACAATCACAAGCACGACCAGGTCGCGCTCGACACGCTGCAGCGGCTGTTCCCGGACCGGCTGGTGCTGGGGATCGACTGCACGCCGCTCGTGTGGGGACTGGGTGCGATCCACTGCGTGACGCAGCAGCAGCCGGTGGCTTAGCGCAGTGGCCGGACCCATACGTTGCGATAGAACACGGTGCTGCCGGGGTCGTGGGCCTGGAGGGCGAACGTGCCGTGGTCGATGTCGCGACCGGTGTAGCGCGGGTGACGGTATCCCTGCGGTTCGGTGTAATCGACGACCTGTTTGCCGTTGACGGCCACCGTCACGTGCTTGCCGCGAACCGTGATGTGCTGCGTGAAGAAGACGTTGTCGGGGACCACGGATTCGGCGAGGTCGACGACTGCAAACAGGCTGCCGGTGCGAGTCGCGTTTTCGTGCGAGTTGTTGACCTGCACCTCGTGGCCGTCGTTGGGGAAATCCGTCTCCTGAAAACTGGTGTGGAAGTAGATGCCGCCGTTCGAGCCGGGCGTCGCCAGGCAGTCAATCAACAATTCGAAATCATGGAAGTCCGCTCCGGCGACGGGGCCGTTGTAGAACAGATGCGACTGATCGCTCGCGGCCTGCGCGCGAATCGCACCGTTGACGACGTCGAATGAATCGGCAGGAGCACTTGATTTCCAGCCGTTGAGAGATACGCCGTCAAAGAGGCGCACCCAACCGTCGCGTTCCCGCCGCTCGCGTTCGATGCGGGCCCACTCCGGTTCCGGGAAACTCCGTTGCGCACTGAATCGGGGATACGTGTCGAACACGTCGCCTCCGTCCGCGTTGATCATGCGTGGATCGCCGGTCTCGCGCAGGTACGACTCCAGTTGATCCCGGAGCGCCGCTTCCGTCCCGGCGAAATCCGATCGACCGGCGAGGTTATGCAGGCAGCCGGGGTCGGACCTGATATCGAAGACCTCGACCGCGGGGCGATGGTCGACGGCGAGCCGCAGAAAGGGACCGATCTGAGGATCGTCTGCGTGTGCCGCGAGAAACGAGAGGGTCGGCCCGCCGTCGATGTCGTGGTATCCGCCGTGCATCGGCCCGGGGCGACCAGCGTCGTTGATTGTCTGCGGTGCACCGGCGGGCCACCGCTCCGGGCGGAAGTTACGCACATAGAGGTATTGATCCGTGCGCATCGCCCGAATCGGGTACCCCAGATTCTCAAAGCGTGATGACGAGTGGCGCTCGCGGGCGGAGAAGACGGCCGTCCGCGCAGGGTCGACAACGCCGGAACGCTCAGAGTCGAAGATGTTCATCAGGCTACGCCCAGCGCCCCGGACGCTGGCAGCGTCCGCGTCGCTCTGCGCGGCATCCAGAATGGTCGCCGTCAGATCGACGAACCCGACCAGGTCATCGACCACACGCCCTCCTTTGGCGCGTTCACCCCAGCGAATGGCGAGCGGCATGTGGATGCCGTACTCGTAACAGTTGGCCTTCGCCCGGGGGAACGGCATGCCGTTGTCGCTGGTAACGATGATCAGCGTGTGATCCAGTTCTCCGGCCTCTTCCAGGAGTTGGAGCATGCGGCCCAGATGCGTGTCGAACCATTCGATTTCCACGCAGTAGTCGAGAATGTCGGAACGCATCTCGGGAGTGTCGGGCAGGAACGGAGGGACGACGACGTCCTCGAGCTTCTTGCCCGTCTTGAGGCCCACTCCCTTCTCGTAACCGCGGTGCGGCTCCGTCGCGCCGTACCAGAAGCAGAACGGCTGTCCGGCCGGCCGGGCTTTCAGGAACTTGGCGAAGTTGGCGGCGTAGTCGTTGTTGCTGATCCCGCTGTGCGGCGGCGGGTTCTTGATTTTTGAAAATGCCGGACCGGCCGGATTGTCCGTACGTCCGTCGATCTTGAAGTTCCCCGGCCCCCAGCCCTTGCCCGTGTGCCCGACGAAATACCCCTGCTCTTTCAGGATTTCGGGATAGGTGCGGTACTTGAGTGGAAAGGAACTGGCGTGCGTACCCGCCTGTTCAATTTGCCAGTCATGGCGGCCAGTCAGCAGGGCCGCCCGGCAGGGGCTGCACCCCGGCGACGCGCCGAACGCGTTGTTGAACAGGATCCCCTCGCGGGCCACGCGATCAAACGCCGGAGTGTTCACGCACCGGCACCCGTAGGCCGAGGCGTGCAGCCACGACTGGTCGTCGCTGATGGCGAGCAGAATGTTCGGCCGGTCGGCGGCCTGCAGCGCAACCGCTCGTTCGGCTGCGGGAATGATGATGACGACCCAGATCGCGATCTGCGTGCAAAGCCGTACGTGCATGGCCAACGACTCCATTCCGAACGACCGTCAGGATTCCCCCCCCAAACTATCCGGACCGGGTGCGTGGCGACAACCGTCGCAATGGCCGAAGTGCGCTTGTCACCGCCGGCGAAAGTCTGGAGACTGAAGGATTGAGTGTCCGCGAAAACGGGTCGCGGAACGTGATTTCCGTCTCGAGGTCGAGGTGCAATTGTGACGGCGGCGGTCGAAACCAGCGTCGTCCCGTACGAAGTCCGACTGGACAGAGATCGGAGGTGGGCGTTGGTTGAAGGGAGCCTGCATTTCGAGAGGCGCAGCGCCGTGCAGCGGGCGCTGTCGCGGATCTGTGAGCGCCTGAGCGAACTCGAAATCCCCTACGCCGTCTGCGGCGGCATGGCCCTGTTTCAGCATGGATTTCGGCGATTCACGGAAGACGTCGACATCCTCGTCACAAAAGAAGACCTACAGAGGATTCATCGCGAATTGGAGGGACGGGGCTACCTGCCGGCATTCACCGGGAGCAAGAACCTGCGGGATACGGAGATGGGGGTGCGGATTGAGTTCCTTGTCACCGGTCAGTACCCGGGAGACGGGAAGCCGAAACCGGTCGCGTTTCCGCATCCCGGGTCGGCAGCCATCGAACTGAATGGAATGGCGTGCCTGCGACTCTCAAAGTTAATTGAGTTGAAGCTGGCATCGGGCATGACTGCGGCTCACCGGACGCAGGACCTTGTCGACGTTCAGCGACTGATTTCGACGCTTGATCTTCCGGCGGATTTTGCGTTGCAACTGGACCCTTTTGTCCGTCCGAAGTTCGAGGATTTGTGGAGACTTGAAAAGGGAACACCCGTCCGGCGCGTGCGCATCTGGCCGACCCAAATGCCATTGCCGGAAACGGCGTCAGTCGACGAGTGGCTGGCAAGCGTCGCCGGAGCCGATGCAGATTTGGCGGAAATGGTTCGTGACGGCGTATCGGTTGAACGTCGCGCCAACGATCCGTCGCACGTACTCCTCGTGACGACTGACGCGGAGATCGCGCGAAAATACGACATGCACGAAGAGTCCGAATACCTCGACCTGGGTGGCGCCCGCGAGGCTTGAGTCGAATCGAACGCCGGAGATCTTGATGCTCACCTGTCGCTGGATTTTGAGTTGGCTTCGCCTGATTGCATCGACGGCAGCAGTCGCGGTTGTTTTGGCCGTGGGAATCGTCTCGGGTGCTGAGCCAGCGCCTTCCAGATATGCCGAAACGGTCCGCGCCGACGCCCCCGTCGCCTGGTGGCGGTTCAGCGAAGTCCCCGATACGTGCATCATCCCGCCGGTCCGCAACGAGATGGCCGGCGAGGACGCCGCGTGGCTGCAGGGGATCGTGAGCGGCATCGTCCGACTGCAGGCTGCCGGGCCGCATCCGAGCGAGTACCCCGACTTTGAAGAAGATAACCCGGCCGCCGATTTCGAAGGCGGGCCCAACTTTGTCGTCGTCGAGGACCCGGGTGACGGCAGTGTGCTCGATTTTGACAACGGCGACGCCATCACGCTCGAAGCCTGGGTCCGCTGGGACGAACCTCTCAAGGGGGGATATCCCTACATCATCGGCAAAGGCCGGACGCACAACCCGGGAACCAGCGTTCATAACCAGAACTACTCACTCCGCCTGGCCACGCAGGGGGGCGGGCCGTTTCTCAGTTTCTTTTTCTGCGACGCCGAAACGCCGACTGAGGGGAACGACATCAAGGACGACGGGCACCGCTGGACGTCAACCACGGCCGTCCCTGATGACGGGGCGTGGCATCATGTCGCCGTGACGTACGTCTTTGGCGAACCCGACAGCCTGCACGGTTACATCGACGGGCAGTCCGTCTCAGGCAAGTGGGACATGGGGGGCAAAACGACGAAGCGGCCGTTCGTCGACAACGATCAGCTCTGGATCGGTTCAGCCATCCGCGGCGGGTCGACATTCGGCGGCGAACTGGACGAAGTCGCCATCTACCGCACGGCCCTCACGAAGGAACAGATCCAGCGTCACGTGACGATCAACCTGCAGGCATCGAAATACGCCATCGGCAAGGTGCGGGTGGAAGATGTGCCGGGGGACCACGTGCGGGTGGAACTCGTTGAGGGTGTGCCCCTGGAACGGACGTGGAACTTTCGCATGCCAGAACCGCGGCATCTGTTCGACACGGACCTGTTTGCACTCACTGACATCCCGAAAAAGTACGACGCCGGGGGGCTCATTGCCGATCGCAAGATCCCCTGGCTGCTGCATCTGTCGACGAAGATCGACGTGGCCGACGGTGAGTATGTGTTCGTGGTCCGCTCGCTGGACGCAACACGGCTGTACGTCGACGGCGAAATCGTCGCCGAGACGCCGTTCATGGACCTGCGGTCCGATGGACACCAGGACCTGCACAAGATCACAGAGGTTCCGGAGGGCGTCCTCTCGATTCCCGTCGCGCATTTCGAGTCGACCGCGCGAGTCAAACTGAGTGCGGGACCGCACATCGTGTCGCCGTACCGTCTGGTCGGCAGCAAGAGTGCCGGGGCGCGGATCGGCGAACTGGTGGTCGGATTTGCGCGGGCGGGCGAGCCGCTCAACATTCTCGGACCGAAACGACAGATCCCCTTTACCGACGACGGATGGCTGGCATTCCTCGACGAAGAACGTGAACGCCTGCGCGACTTCAATCAACAGCAGCGGTTTGCCGTCAGCAGTGACGAACAGAAATACTGGGCGCGTCGTCACGAACTGGCGCGACAGATGGCGCAGCCCGCCCCGCTGCTCCCCGGTCTCATCGACGAGTCGGCCGTCTTTGGTGACGTCGACCGGTTCATCAACGCCCGCCTGGAGGCGGCCGGCGAGAAGCCGCTGCCGCTGGTCGATGACTTCTCATTCCTGCGGCGGTTGTCGCTCGACACGACCGGCGTGATCCCGACGCTGGCGCAGATCCAGCAGTTTTTTGCCGATCCGCCCGAGACCCGTCGTGTACAGGCGATTGAACGGTTCCTGAGCGATCCCGGCTGGGCCGACAACTGGGTCGGCTACTGGCAGGACGTCCTCGCTGAGAACCCGGGCCTGACGAAACCGGAACTGAACAACAGCGGGCCGTTCCGGTGGTTTCTGTACGAGTCGTTCCTCGACAACAAGCCGTTCGACCGGTTTGTGACCGACCTGGTGCTCATGGACGGGAGTCTGTACGCGGGCGGCCCGGCGGGCTTCGCCATGGCCAGCGAGAACGACGTGCCGATGGCGGCCAAGGCGCATATCGTCGGCGAAGCGTTCCTCGCCGTGGAAATGAAGTGCGCGCGGTGCCACGACGCGCCGTATCACGACGTCACGCAGCAGGACCTGTTCAGCCTGGCGGCGCTGCTCAAGCGCGGACCGCAGAAAGTCCCCGGCACCAGCAGCGTGCCGGCCTCCGCCAATGCAAAAGTGACGGTTTCACTTCAGCCCGGCGCCGAAGTCTCCCCCGACTGGCCCTTCGCGAGCCTGTTTCACGGTACGTTCAGCTGCGATCCGCAGGGGAGCGCGTCGGGTACAGGCCACACCCTCATCCCCGACTGGGTCCTCCGCAACCCGCAGGACACGCGCGAGCGACTTGCGGCCACACTCACACTTCCGTCGAACAAACGGTTCGCCCACGTCATCGTCAACCGACTGTGGCAGCGCTATCTCGGCCGGGGACTGATCGAACCGGTCGACGACTGGGAGTCTGCCGAATGCTCGCATCCAGAATTACTCGACTTCCTGGCGCGCGAACTTGTGACGCGCGACTACGACCTCAAACACGTCGCGTCGCTGATCTTCAATTCGCACACCTACCAACGGGTGGCAGCGCCCGGACTGACTCGCGACAGCGAAGCAGCCGCCCTTTTCGCCGGTCCTGTCCGCCGCCGCATGACGGGCGAACAACTGGTCGATTCGCTGTACCGCGCCGTCGGCAAGCCGTTCGGCGCGGAAGAATTGACGATGGACGCCGACGGCCGGCGGCCCGATACAACGTTCCTCGACCTGGGGACGCCGCATCGCGCCTGGGAGTTTGCCGCCGTCAGCAACGAACGCGACCGCCCCAGCATGTCGCTCCCGGTCGATCAGAGCATGGTCGACCTGCTCATGGCCTACGGCTGGCGGCAGCAGCGGCAGGACCCGCTGACGGTCCGCGATGAAGCGCTGACACCGCTGCAGCCGATGGTGCTGGCCAACGGAACCGCCTCCAGTCGCGGCATTGATCTGACCGATGACGCCGAACTGACCGCGCTCGTCCTGAAAGACGAGCCGCTGAACGAACTGGTTGAGAAACTGTACGAGCGGATTCTGACCCGTCCCCCGACGTCGAATGAGCGGCAGGTGCTCGTCGACCTTCTGGAGGAGGGCTACGCCGACCGGATTGTGGCGGGCCCGGAGGCCGTTCCGCCGCGGCGGATTCATCGTTCACCGCGGACCTGGTCGAATCACCTGCACCCGGACGCCACGGACGAGGCGCTGGCGCGGATCGCCGAGGTGGATCGCGGCGAGGCCCCGAGCGTGCGGCTGAGCGCCGACTGGCGGCAGCGGGCCGAGGATGCCGTGTGGGCGCTGGTGAACCTGCCGGAGTTTGTGTTTGTGCCGTAGAATGCATGTTGAGCCGGACCGACAGATTGTACCCGGGAGATGGCCATGATCGCAGTTCCCAGCGAACTGAAAGACGCATTGAAGCAGTCCGGCGCCGAGCCGGTGCGGATGTGTGATCCCGTGACTCACGAAGAATTCGTAATTCTCCGCGCGGAAAGATACGACGAGTTACGGGAGATATTGAGCGCCGATCGCCCTTTAACCCGCGATGAGCAACGACGATTGTTGCTCCAAGCCGGGTTGCGCGCTGGTTGGGACGACCCCGAAATGGATGTTTACAACGATCTCGTCAATTGAACCTGACAAGAAATGAAATTCCAGCGGGGCGACATCGTGCTTGTGGACTTCCCTTTCAGCGATCAGACAGGACGCAAGGTGCGGCCCGCGCTGGTTGTCCAGAACGATGTCTGGAATACGACGATCGACGATACGATCCTGGCATTGATCACCAGCAGCAATCGTCGACGCCTTGGTGTTGCGACGCAGTTTCTGGTCGAATTGACGACCCCAGAAGGTCGGCAGAGCGGACTTCGACTGGACTCTGTTGTGCAATGCGAAAACCTGGTCACGTTCGATCAGGGATTGATCCTCAAACAGTTGGGATCATTGCCGCGCACGGCGATGGCTCGGATCGATGAGTGTTTGAAGTCTGCCTTGGGAATCTCCTGACGTCCATCCTGCCACGCCACAATCCAGTGAAACGCTCCGTCATGCACCATCTGACTCGACGCGAATTCGTCTCCGGTTCCCTGGTCGCCTCAGCAACTTTGGCGGCGGGGGCGGCGGCCTGTGCTGAATCAGATTCGTCAGCGTCCTCATTCCCGCTCGGCTCCGCCGAGCACTGCATCTTTCTCTGGCTCGGCGGCGGCGCCTGCCAGATCGACACCTGGGACCCCAAGCACGTTACAACCGACGGCCTCAAGGACGCCGGCTCGGCCTATCCGGCCGTGGATACGGCGATCCCGGGAGTGCAGGTCTGCGAACACCTGTCGCGGACCGCGCCGCTCATGGACCGCTGCGTCCCGATCCGTTCGGTCCATCACGAAGTGATCGACGAGCACGCGGCCGCCGTGTACCGGATGCACATCGGCCGGCCGGTCAGTGGTACTATCGTCTATCCGTCGATCGGCTCCACGGTCGCCCGCCTCAAGGAGCCGGCCAACGAACTCGTCCCCAACTATGTGTTGATGGGCAATCCCAGCCTGGCCCGCGAGCCGGGGTTTTTGGGAGCCAAGTATGGTTACGTCTACCTGACGGAGACGACCTCCGGACCCAAAGGGCTGGTGCGTCCCAAACGGGTGAGCGACGAACGGGCCGCGCGGCGCGTCGACCTGCTGGAACGCCTCCGTGCCGACTACGTTGAACAGCATGCCGAGGAGAAGGTGATTCAGAACTACGTCGCGGCGACCCGGCAGAGGTTCCGGCTGGCGGGACCGGAGTTCCTGAGCGTGTTCGACCTCGATGCCGAACCGTCAGACCTGCGCAACGCCTACGGTGACGAGTTCGGCCAGCGGTGCCTCTTGGCGCGACGGCTCGTGGAACGCGGCACGCGGTTCGTCGAGGTGTCGTTCAACCTCAACTTCGTCAACGGCACCGGCTGGGACACGCACAACGAAGGGCAGAAGAACCAGCACCTGCTCATCGACCGGCTCGACCAAGCGTTCTCGACGCTGCTGACCGATCTCGAGGAAAGACGGCTGCTCGACAAGACGCTGATCGTCATCTCCACGGAATTCGGCCGGCCGGCCAGTTTTGACGGTCGCGGCGGGCGGGGCCACCACGCGAAATCCTTCAGCGTGGTGCTGGCGGGGGGCGGCCTCAAGACGGGGCAGGCGATTGGCACTACAGATGAACTGGGCATGAACATCGCCGACCGACCGGTCAGCGTGCCGGACCTGTTCGCGACGATCTATGCCGGGCTGGGGATCAACCCGCACGAAGTGCTCTACGCCGGCGACCGGCCCGTGCCGGTGACCGACATGGGGACGCCGATCGGCGAGTTGTTCGGCTGACTGTAGCGCATGCGGCTCGCGTGCGTGTTAATGTAGGACCGACTTCCGAGTCCGTCCGTCTTGAGGGTCGTCGATGAGAGGGGACGGACTTGGAAGTCCGTCCTACAACGCTCATTCGCGCACGACGAGCCGATCGATGCCCAAGCTCCCCTTCGCCACGCCCGATGAACTCGACCTCGACGCCGGCCGTCTGCAACTCGCGTACGACCGACTCCGCGAGTGGACGACCGGCGACAATCCCCCCGTCCCCGGCGGCGCGATCCTGGTCGGCCGGCATGGAAAGATTGTCGAGCCGCAGTTCTTCGGCCGGCAGGGACCGGAGCCGGATGCCGCGCCGATACGGCGCGACGGCGTGTTCCTGATGGCGTCGATCTCCAAGCCGGTGACGTACATGGCGGCGCTGATGCTGATAGAGCGCGGCCTGTTGAACCTCTCCGATCCGGTGGTGCGCTACATCCCCGACTTCGCGGCGCACCACAAAGACCCCACGCTGGTGCTGCACCTGTTCACGCACACTTCCGGCATGCCCGACATGCTGGAGAACAACGAGCAACTCCGCCAGAGCCAGGCGCCGCTGTCGAAGTTTGTGGAGGGAGCGATCAACGCCATCCCGCTCTTCTGGCCCGGAACAAAACTGAGTTATCAGAGCATGGGGACACTGATCGTCGCCGAAATCGTGCAGCGGCTGAGCGGACTGACGATCCACGATTTCCTGCGCAAGGAGATCTTTGAGCCGTTGGAGATGAGTTCGACCGGTCTCGGCTCACGCGGTTTCGATCGGGCCCGCATCGTCCGCGTGCAGGTCCCGGACTATCAGCAGGGGAGTGAGCACGACTGGGGCTGGAACAGCGCCTACTGGCAGGAACTCGGCGCCCCGTGGGGGGGCCTGTTCAGCACGCCGGAGGACTTCGCGAAGCTGTGTCAGTTGTGGCTCAATGGCGGCGAACTGGAGGGCGTGCGGCTGCTCGCGCATGAGACGGTGCGGCTCGCCTCGACGAACCGCCTCCACGATCAGCCCGACCTGCCCGAGCCGGTCCGCCGCGCGGAGCCGTGGGGGCTCGGCTGGCGGCTCAACCATCGGGGCACGACCGGAAGCTGGGGGGATACGCTCGGCGAGCGGGTCTTCGGCCACACCGGCGCGACCGGAACGATGGTCTGGATGGACCCGGACCGCGACGGCTTTTGCCTGCTGCTCACCAATGCGCTGCGCGCTGCTGCTCCGTGGCGGCTCGTGCAGTTGTCGAATATCGTGGCGTCGGCGTACGTCTGAGTGCCTTGGCCGCTCAGTCTTCGTAATCGACGACAATCTCGCCGCGGTGCAGCCGTACGTCGACTTCGTATTCGCCGAAATCGTACGTGTACTCGCGGTCGTGGTGATGCACCCGCGGCTCCGGGACGGGGCAGTCGGGCGGCACGCAGATCTGCACATACACCATCGGCTTCGCGCACGGCACACAGGGGTCGCAGCATGGATCGCACGGGGCGTCACCCACAAGCCAGTAGAACGGGTGCTTCACGCTCGACGGATCAGGCACGCAGACGATCACGGGGACGGCGCAGGGGTGCATCTCGTCCCGGTCCTTGTAGGTGACGCAGGCATACAGTTCGATCGGTGCGGCAGCCGGTGCTTGCGTGGCGGCGGCGCCCGGCGCGGCGCCATCCGGGATCGGAACCGGCGGTTGTTCTCCGCCCGTCACCTGTGAAGCGGGTGTGACCCGGTTCGTCACGCCGGGGGCCGGCAGCGGCGGGTCCGCCTGCGCGACGGATCGGTCATCCCCGGAGGCTTTCCTGAGCAGATCGAACAGCCCGGCGTGTGCCATGCTGTTCGCTGCAACCGTTACGGACAGTGCCGTCACGACAATCGTCAGGGCGCGTTGCATGATCACTGCTCCTTCGCAATTGGCAGACCGGGATTCGGTGTCACTTCTCAACTCAACCATAATACGTCCCACGAGCGCAGGCAAGCGGCCGGGCTCCCTGCACCGGAGTGATCGAGAACGTTGCGTTGCAGGGAGTGCCTGTGCAGAATGGCGGCCTTCGTGTCTCTATCCCCGCGCAATCGGCGTCGCCATGAACCTCTTGACGGCTGTGCACGCGATCTGGCTGAAGCTCGTCCCGCTGGCATTCGATGCCGACAACTTCGAAGACCTGGAACCGGCCGAGAAAGCCATCGTGCTCGCCGCCGGCTCGCTGGCGCTGCTGGTGTTCCTGGGAATCCGCATCACGATCCTGTACCTGCTGTACAAGGACCTGGAGGCGGTGCCGGCCGAGTTCCGCCGACTCGAACCGTCGCTGGTGTGGCTGCTGCTGATCCCGTGCTTCAGCCTGGTCTGGAACTTCTTCGTCTACACGCGCGTGGCGAGGTCCTACCAGGACTGCTTCAACGAGCGCAACCGGTGGGACGTCGGCGACTGCGGGGCCGGGCTGGGGATTGCCTATTCGATCTGCGTGATCCTGGTCTCCATCCCCTGCCTCAACTACGTCACGGTCTGGTTCTGCGGACCGGCGCTGATCGTGCTGATCATCATTTACCTCGTCAAACTGCACGGGCTGAAGCAGGAGATCGAGTCGTGGGACACTCCCGATTTCGATGACGACGCCCTGCCGGACCTGATCTGAGTGGACCGGGAACGCCGATCCGACGCCCGTTTGATCGTCGCCGGCGACAGAACCGCTACAGTCGGCCCGGCAGGACCAGCGTGCCGGACGGTCCGGACGGGCACGCCGCGTTCCGCGGCTTATGCTTGCCATTGGACCGGTTCCACGCCGCACGTTCGCCGTCGGCCGCCGGTCCCGGGCCGGATCGTCATTCACGTCGCTCATCGTTTCCACCGTAAGGGACATTCCCCGTGACCCTGCAGATCGCCTTCTGGCTGTGTACGCTCGGACTGCTGTACATCTACCTCGGCTACCCGCTGCTCGTGTGGCTGGTCGGGATGTGCTGGCGGACACGGCTGGATCATGAGCCGTGGAAGAAGCCGATTTCGATCGTGATCGTCGCCCACAACGAGGCGTCGCGGCTGCGCGAGAAACTCGACAGCATCTTCTCCTCCGACTGCGCCGACCAGGTCTGCGAAGTGATCGTCGGCTCCGACGGCTCGACCGACACGACGCCGTTCGTGATTTCGGAGTACCCCGATCACCGCGTACGGCTGGTCCAGTTCGAGGCGCGCCGCGGCCGCCCGGCCTGCCTCAACGACCTGATCCCCGAGTGCCTGGCCGACGTGGTCGTGCTGACCGACGTGCGGCACCAGTTGGAGCCGACGGCGATCCGCCGGCTGCTGGAGGCGTTTGCCGACGTGCGTGTCGCCGCCGTATCGGGCGAGCTCGTGCTGCGGAAGTCGGACAGGGAAACCGCCACCACGCGCAGCCGCAGCGCGTTCTGGAAGTACGAAAAGTTCCTCCGCCGCTGCGAGAGCCGGTTCCGCTCGGTCCCCGGCGCCATCGGCGCCCTGTACGCCGTGCGCAAGAACGTCTTCCGCAAGATCCCCGAGAACACGATCCTTGACGACGTGGTGCTGCCGATGCAGATCGTGATGCGCGGCTATCACTGCGCCTTCGAGCCGGGGGCCATCGTCTTCGAGGAACCCTCGGCGTCGCCGCGGCACGATGCGATGCGCCGGCGGCGGATGATCGCCGGCTGTTTCCAGTTGATGCGCAACCACCCGACATGGCTCATGCCGCACACCAACCCGATCTGGTGGGAGTTCATCTCGCACAAGATGCTGCGGCTGGCCTCGCCACTGCTGCTGGCCGGCGCCACCGCCGCCAACGTGCTGCTGGTGAACGAGCCCCGATACGCGCTGTGCCTGGCGCTGCAGTTTTCGTTCTATGTGACGGCCGGCATGGGGTGGTACTATCAGCGCCGGGGACAGCGTTCGCGGGTGTTCGGCCCCTCGCTGACGTTTGTGTCGTTGAACCTGATGACGCTGGCCGCCTGGTGGGACGCGCTCCGCGGCCGGTTCAGCCCGACGTGGCCGCGCGCCGCAGCGTAGGCGCTCGATCAGCCGGGTGCCGTCCTGTTTACGTCGATTCCTGAATTGTCCGGCCGACACCGCCGCAAGGCGCTGGTCAGCACCCACGCCAGATGGGCGTGTCCCACTCTGCCGACGTGGTCCGTGGCGCCGTCGAACCAGGATCCCGCTCCGCCGGGGGGAATCGCCGCCCGCTCCCAGTGACTGCGGAAATCGACCAGCCGCAGTTCCCGCTCCACCGCACAGGCGCGGACCGCCTCGGCGTAGACGTCATCCGAGATTGTCACGCGATCCGGCAGCCAACCGGAGTTGCGTATCTGGGACGTGGAGACGCGTGAATTCGTCGCCGAGCATCGGCTGGATCGAGCCGGCGGCTTTGTCAGCCTCGATGTTGCGCCCGATGGTCGGACGCTGCTGATGGGGACGATTGACTACAGGAATAACGGCACACATGAGTCGTCGTTGTGGGACTGGACGATGCAGCCTGGCCCGCGCGTCCGTTCGTCGCTCAATCACGTACGGCAGCTCACGGTCGGCGTCTACGATTTCTGCGTCGATGCTGAATTTTCGTCGGATGGGACACTGGTCGGCGTGACACGCACCGGGGGTCCCGACCCCCAGACGGGCAAGACCTTTTCGCGGATCGAGTGGATGAGATCGTCCGGTGAGTTGCTGCAGTCTGTTGGTTCGCCTCCGCGAATTATCTCCGACAAGGCGTTCTCTCCGGATGGTGGAACCCTGGCAACGTCAGTGGCTGCCAATGTCGAGGTCCACAAGGGCGATATTCGACGTCAGGTTGAAATCGTTCTCTGGGACGTCGACTCCGGCAAGGAGAAGATGCAGGCGACTGTGACCGACACCCGCACCCCCAGGTATGTGAGCCGAAGCACATGCGTGGCGTATTCACCCGATGGCAGGTTGGTCGCCAGCGATGGTCCTGACTGGAGCGTTCAACTGTGGAGTGCCGACACTCTCGAACCGCAGGCGAGGCTGGAGGGACTGCAGTCCCATCTGAGCGCTGTTCAGTTCTCGCCCGACGGGCGCCTGGTCGTCGGTGCTTCAAACAGATTCGGGGAGCCACTCTGCATCTGGTCGCGCGAGTCGGGCCAGGTGCTCTGGAAACACGATCAACCCGATCTCGAATGGGTGGGGGCCGCCTTTTCGCCGGACGGCAACTGGCTCGTCACCAGGGCCACGCGCCTGCGTGAGAATAACAAGGTCAGCTCGGGTCGTTCAACTACGTCGACGAGACCGGCGCCGCGCATGCGGGGCAGCCGGCCCGGGGTGAACTGTGGGACGAGCGCGCCAACTTTACGGCAGTGACGGCGATCGTGCCGCAATTGCTCGATTGTGGATTCGAGCTGGTGCTCCCGTGGGCCTTCACGGCGAACGAGGGGATAGTCGTGCATCGCCCGGACGGATCGCACGAGCTGAAGTCGCTGCCGCGCTGGATGCAGTCACAACTGCAGGGTCGCTGACAGTGCCCTGTGGCGTTGCCGGCAGGTTGCGTTCGGCCTCGCGGGTCACGATAAATCTCCCGTTCGGATCGAGATTGCCCTTGGCCTTGTAGCGCTCGCCGGGAAGCCCCACCTTCACGCGCGCTTGGCGATACTCGTTCTCGCACTGGCG
>CAZWGW010000014.1:0-7336 GCA_964633565.1 uncultured Planctomycetaceae bacterium | reverse complement strand
TGTGGCGTTGCCGGCAGGTTGCGTTCGGCCGACCGGAGGTCACGCAGCGCCGTTTCCAGTGTCGGGAACCGAAACTCGAAACCGGATTCGAGCAGGCGCGTCGGCACCACGCACCGGCTCTTGACGATCAGCTCCGTTTCGGTTCGCAACAGGAACGCGCCGACTTCGAGCATCCACTTTGCCGCCGGGAGTCCGAACGGCATGCCGACGTGCTGCCGGAACAGCCGCATCATCCCGGTGTTGGTCACAGGGTGGGGCGCCGCGACGTTGACGGGGCCGCTCAGGTCGTCGCGGTCGATCAGCCATTCGACGGCGCGGCAGAAGTCGTCAGCGTGGATCCACGAAACATACTGGCGGCCATGCCCCATCCTGCCGCCCAGACCGAGCCGGGCGAGTCGACGGAGGACGGCGTAGACGGTGCCGGGCGTGGTGTCGAGGACCATCGCCGCGCGGAGCACAACTTTGCGCGTGTTGGGCGTGACAGCGGCGTTGAAGGCGTCTTCCCAGGCGTGGGCGACTTCGAGGGAGAAGGCGTCTTTCGCTTCGGGATGGGGACCATATTCTCCAGTCCGTTCGTCCATCGGCCGGTCATAAGAGTGGCGGTAGATCGTCGCCGTGCTGGAGTTGAGCCAGACGGCCGGCGATTGCTCACACCGCGCGATCGCCTCGCCGAGGACCCTGGTCGACTCGACGCGGGAGTCCATCATGAGCCGGCGATTGCGGGCGTGGTAACGGCAGTTGACCGAGCGGCCGGCAAGATTGACGACGGCGTCCGCGCCGTCGATTTCGCGAGCCCAGTCGCCGAGTGTGCGGCCGTCCCAGTGGACCGAACGGCCCGCTGGCGGCGTTACAGCAGGGCGTCGCGTCAGCGTGATGACGTCCCAGCCGCGGTCGCCGAACCAGCGGGCCAGGAGGCGGCCGAGGAACCCGGAGCCGCCCGGGAGGACGAGTCGGCGCTGGTCGTGCATCCTGTGCTCCCGAATGGCGACAACGGTTGGCTGCTCTCAATCCACGACGCGAACCGCAAAATGCAGCGGCCGCTTAACGCGCGAAGCGGGTTGACACGCATCGATTTCCCGACCAACATGACTGATCGTACAACCGTCAGAGTCGGGTGCGACTGTCACCGCCGTGGCCGCAGCGCGAGACGATTGCCGATGCCGATCATCGCCGTTTGCCAGCAGTGCGGGACAAGAATGCAGGCCGAGGACCGCTTTGCCGGCATGCGCGTGCGCTGTCGGAAGTGCGCCCAGGCCGTGCAGGTACCGGCGGGCGAAGTCCTGGATGAAGTCCCGTATGTCGATGAACCGCCGGCGGAAGACCCGTACGTGGACGACCCGTACGTCGATGAGTCCGCGCCGATTGCCGGACGGCCGCGCAGGAAAAAGGCAAAACGCGCGCGGAGTCGCGCCGAGCCGGCGGCGAACTCCGGAACGCTCCGCAGTTGGGGCCTCACGCTGTCGCTCCTGGGGATCGGCAGCTTCATCCTGCCGCACCTGGGGATTCAGTTCAAACTGGTGAACCTGTTCGGTCCCGCGCAGTCGATCGTCGCCGGACTGCTGGCCGTAGCGGGGGCCGTGTTGCTCTTCGGCTCGCTGATGCACAACCCGCTGGCCGGAATTGCCGCGGCCGGGAGTGTGCTGTTTCTGCTGCTCGTGGTGTTCGCGGCCAACCTCCTGTGGGACCCGAATGCCCCGCCCGGTCCACCGCGCGGTGGGGGAGGGAACGTCGCCGGACCGGGACCAATGCACCAATCGCCGATGGGTGCTCCGCAGCAGCAGCCGACGGGAGCGCCTCCCGCGCTGCCGTCGGGACCACGCCCCGCAGCGGCCGGTCGGCCGACGGAACTGCTCGGCGGCCAGGGGGGCTCGCCGTTCCATCAGATCGCGCCGCAGGACGGGTTGCTGCTCGGCGTCCACTATCGACTCTCGGAATGGGGCGGGCAGCAGGTGGTGAGCTCGTTGCGTTGTGTCTTTGACGGCGACACGGGACCGGAGAACGGGGAGCAGACGGTGAGCGCTCCGGCGGGATACGCGGTCGGCGGGCTGATTGTCGACGCCGACAAATACGTCAACGCAGTGCAGCTCGTCTTTCTGCGCGTGAAAGCCGACGGCACGCTCGATGCGGCCGACACGCACACGAGCGAAGTGATCGGCACGCCGACCGGCCGGCCGACCCGCACGCTGGCGGGGGACGGCGCACGGATCGTCGGGCTGCACGGGCGGAAGGGGCTGATTGTGGACAGCGTGGGGCTGGTGCTGGCCGGGGCGGAGCGAGAGTAGCGTGGGGGAATGGGTGAAGTGCGGTGTCCGGCGACGTAGTTGGCCGCTCTCGACTCTCCACTCTCGACTCTCCCTCTCACAACCGCGGGTCCACCGGCTCGCTCTCCAGCGCCAGCACTCCGAACACGCACTCGTGCACGCGCCGCAGCGGCTCCCGACGTACGAACCGTTCGAGCGCTTCAATCCCCAGAGCAAACTCGCGCAATGTCATCGACCGTTTGCCCCCGAGCGCACGATTCCGCAGTCGCGTCAGGTGTTCGTCGTGCGTGTAGTCCGGACCGTAGATAATCCGCAAGTACTCCCGCCCGCGACACTTCACCGCCGGCTGCAGCAGACCCCGCTTGCCGCGAGCAATGAACTCCAGCGGCTTGACCACCATCCCTTCGCCGCCGCGTGCCGTGAGCGACTCCCACCACTCGATCCCCTCCTGTTCACTTTCGGGCGACGTCACCTCGACGAGTTTGGAATTTGTCGCCAGCAGCAGTTGCGGGTCGCGCTCACAGATATTCGCCAGCGTGCGCAGATGCCACAGGTGATCCTGATGCACGTGTACGCCCCCTTCCGTCGCCAGCAGGTGGAACGGCGCGAGCTTCAGATCGTCCAGCGACTCCACCGGCCAGCAGTAGTGCCGGTACGCCGCCACGAACTGCTCAATATGCTGCTGCCGGGACGCGTACCGCTCCTGCACGGCGACGGCCGCATTCCGGGCCTCCCCCTCCAGCCGCCCACCTGCCTGTGCAAGCATCGCCTGCACGTGCGGCAGCGCAGCGTTCCCCGCCGCTCCCACGGCGGCGTACTGCGAGCGCAACAACTCCTGCGCCTTGGCCGACCACGGCATCAGTTCGCAGTCCAGGCAGACCCACGTCGTGCGCAACTCGTCCCAGAACCCGCACGCCGTCAGCGCCGCGCGGACCCGGTCGAGAAACCGCAGTTCCAGTTCCGTGTCATTGAAGAACCGTCGCCCCGTCCGCGTATAGACGATGCCGTCCTCTCCATCCGCGATGCCGAATCGCTCCCGCGCGGCATCCGCGTCGCGGCAGACGATCACCACCGCTCGCGATCCCATGTGCTTCTCCTCGCACACCACGCGCGGCACCCCCTGGCTCCGATAGTGCGCGAAGGCCTCCGCCGGATATTCCAGCAGCCCCGGCTCGCTCGTCGTCTCACACGGCGACATCGTCGGGGGCAGATAGATCAGCCACTTCGGATTGGCGGCAAACCGGCTCATCACTTCGAGCGCCGCCGTCGCGTTCTCCTCGCGGACTGTCACCGTCCCCTTCAGCCGCGTGGAGATAATCCGCTTGCCGAGGACGTCCTCTGCGTCCAGGATGTCGTCGTGCGCCTGCTGGGCCGTCAGCGCAGGGGCCTGTTGCTCCGGCGCCAGAAACGGCCGGCTCGGCACGCAATACGTCCGCCGCGCCGGGACCGACACAAACTCCCGCTCCGGATAGCGCAGCGCCGTCAACCTGCCGCCGAACACACACCCGGTGTCGATATTCACCGTGCGGTTGAGCCACTCCGGCTCGGGAACCGGCGTGTGACCGTAAACGACCATCGCCGCTCCCCGATACTCCGCCGCCCAGTTAAATCGCACCGGCAGCCCGAACTCATCCGTCTCGCCGGTCGTTTCGCCGTACAGGGCAAAGTCGCGGACCTTCGCCGATCCCCGCCCCTGCATCGCCTCCTTCATCCCCGCATGCGCGACGACCAGCCGGCCGTCATCCAGCACGTAGTGGCTGATGAGCCCATCCAGAAATTCCGCCATCGACCGGCAGTACGAATCCCGCACGTCCGATGGCAGTGCCTCAATCTCCGCCAGCGACTCCGCCAGGCCGTGGGTGATCTGCACGTCACGGCCGCGCAGCTTCCTCAGCAGTTTCATGTCATGGTTGCCCGGCACGCACAGCGCGCTCCCCGTTTCGACCATCCCTTTTACAATCCGCACCGTATCGAGAATGCGCGGCCCCCGATCGACCAGGTCGCCGAGAAAGATCGCCTTGCGTCCATTGGGGTGCCGTAGGTCCCGTCTGCCGGACGGGACCTGTTCATCGACGCCCTGATCACCCCCCGCTTTCGTCTCATACCCCAGACGCACATACCCCAGCTTCTCCAGCAACTCCTCCAGCTCATCACAACACCCGTGCACATCTCCAATGATGTCAAACGGACCGTGCTCGTCGCTGCGATCATTCCACAGCGGCACCCGCTCGATCACGGCCGCATCCACGTCTTCGACCGTCTCCAACTCGAAGATGTGGCGGAACCCTTCGCGCTTCAACCCCCTGATCGAACGCCGCAGTTGCGAGCGTTGCTGCCGAATGACATGCGGCCCGAACGACCTGTCATTCCGCCCGCGATTGCGTGCCTGGCAGACCGTTTCCGGCAGATTGAACACGATCGCCACCGGCAGGCAGTGATACTCCCGCGCCAGTTTCACCAGCGGCTGCCGCGCCTCCGGCTGCACGTTCGTCGCATCGACGACCGTCAACTTCCCCCGCGCGAGCCGCTTGGCCGCCACATAGTGCAGCACGTCGAACGCGTCGTTCGTCGCCGCCTGGTCGTTCGGATCGTCGCTGACCAGTCCGCGGTAATCATCTGAACAGAGGACCTCCGTCGGCCGGAAGTGCCGCCGCGCAAACGTGCTCTTCCCCGACCCGCTCGGGCCGATGAGGAGGACGAGTGAGAGGTTGGGAATCTGGACGTGCATTGTATCGCTGCTGATGACAGGATCGTTGTCGCACTAGGTTGGTTCGTCCGCATCGAATGGCGACCCCTCTTCGGTTACGTTACGCCACACCGCTCTCTCCCTTGAGGAGCGATGGTGTGAACGCAGCTTCGATTCTAAATCCACCTCAGGAATGCCGGCCTTCAGCAGCAAGAGTATTCGGAGCATCGACGACAGTTTCCGAATCGCCCAATGCAGTTCACTTCCTTGGAGAAACTTCTGTTTGTCCTTCGATGAATAGTGCGTGTAATGGTTTCGAGTATTCACTATCCCCTTGATGAACTCGATCTGGTCGACACAAAACAATCTGCATGTCTCCTCCCGAAGATCGCTCAACATTTTTTGTAACGTGTGTTTCAAACTGCGTCCATTTGCGTGACCCAAGCCGTTCTTGATCGACTCGACAAGCTCGCGAGGGGCGTCACCGGGCAATGATCCGAGAAGTCGTGTTCGGATGTCGTCAAACGTTTCCGATGCGACGATCGTTGAATGCTTGCTCGCGCGCGCCAGGATTTCCGCTGCATGAACCAACGGCAAGAATCGAAGTTCGATGAAGCCGGCCGGCCTGCGTTCGGTAGAAAGCAGGATCCGTCTGGCACGCTTCGTCGAGGTAGCCGCCGTGAACCAATTCTCAAGGACGCTCCCGAAAATCGGTCTAACGTCGTCCAAGCGGAGCAGCAGGTCCAATGCTCCGTAGTCGGCGACCGCAACTGGATGCCTGCAGTAGTACAGTGCGACCTTGTCGATTTCGGAGCCCTTGTTGAAGAGCCACAGTCGGCGTGACACCAAGTCACCTCCGTAGAGGAATGAAAACAGATCGGTCACCTCTCCTGCGTGGTCGCGCAAGCAATTCACTGACATCGGCTCAAATGGTTCGACTTCGACAAACGCGCGATGGTCTATACTGGGAGAATAACCCGGGAAACCGGGCGGCTTCACTGAGCGAATGAAGCGAACGCGGAGGCGGCACGTCGACAGTTCGAACGCGTCATCGAGTGGGCGCGTGTAATTGACATGAACACGGTCAAAACCGTTTCCTATATCGACCTCGAACGGCTTATCTCCAAGCCAAGTCTCGAGTGCCGGAATCTCGATCCGGCACTTGTCGAAGCAATCGTCCGCAGTTGAAAGGTGGGCCCCCACAACAATTGCATGACAGTGCAGCTCGGATGAAAGGATCTGAGTATGCTCGTCGGGTCGCACACCAAGGCGTCTGATATCGGGTGACCATTTCGTGTAGAACGAGCGCAGCAGAGTTACGGGGACACTCTGCAGGGACTCGCCGTGAATCACTGGGAATTCAGTGACTTCGGGCGTCGCACTGAATGGCGAATCGAATTTGGCATCGTTCAAGCCACCATAGAGCACAAGGCTGATATCCTCCTCTTGGTAGATCAAGTCGCCGGCGACACGCCGATCGCTCCCGGGCAACCACCATTGGCCCCTAACCGTAAAGAAGGCGTCTTGAGAGTGCTTCTGATCAATCATTTCGTTCCTCCTCAAACACCCCCATCTGCGTCGGCGGCCCCACTCGCGGGTCGTCCGATCCCACCGGCACGAACCGCACCGTGTACCCGTGCTCCCCGGCGACCCGCTCCGCCCACTCCCGGAACTCCCCCCGCGTCCACTCGAACCGATGGTCCGCGTGCCGCAACGACCCTGCCGGCAGCGTCTCCCACAGCACGTTGTACTCCCGGTTCGGCGTCGTCAGCACGACCGTCCGCGGCCGGGCGAACTCGAACAACACGCGCTCCAGTGCCGACAGTCGCGGCGGATCGAGGTGTTCGATCACTTCAATGACGGCCGCCGCATCAAACCCGGCCAGCCGCTTGTCCCGATAGATCAGCGAACCGTGGATCAGTTCAATCCGCTCCCGTTGCAGCGGCGGTAACCGTTCCAGTCCGATCCGCTGGCCGGCCCGCTGCAGGGCCTGCATGGAGACGTCCATGCCGACGATCCGCGTGAACTGCCGGTCGTCGAGCAACTGCCGCAGGAACTTCCCTTCACTGCACCCAAGGTCGAGCACGCTTTGCGCACCGCTGGCGCGCAGCGCCGCCAGGACGGCCCCGTGCCGCTGTTCATTGAGACTCAGCGTTCGTTCGAGCGACTCTTCCCGCCGCGCACCGGACTCGCGCTCCTCCGGCGACTCCTCCTGCGGCTCGTCGGCCAGACGCGCCAGTGCTTCCCGATCCAGGCTGGAGCGATGCTTGAGATACCGCCGCGTGATCTGTTCCTTGGCGGGATGCGTCGCCAGCCACCCCTCTCCCCGGGCGAGCAGTTTCTCGAGTTCGTCTTCCCCCACGAAGTAGTGCTTCTGATTGTCAAACAC
>CAZWGW010000013.1:0-25665 GCA_964633565.1 uncultured Planctomycetaceae bacterium | reverse complement strand
GAAATGTCGTTTTGCAGCGCGGCTCGCAGGTTTGGAAGGGGGAGTCGGTAAAATACAATTTCAACACAGACGTATTCGAGTCCGGAACCTTCCGCACCGGGGTTGGGCCTATCTTCATTTCTGGAGACTCGGTGACTTCCGTCCGGACGTAATGCACACGCACTTGTGGATGGCTCACTATCTCGGCGGATTGGCGGCTGCTGGCACGCAGACGCCTCACGTGGCCCACATTCACAACACCTGGGACTGGATGGCGAGCCGCCGCGCAGGGTTCCGCATGCGGCGCTGGGTCTTCCGCAGGGTGCTGCAGCGATCGCAGGCGCAGTTTATCGCCTGCTCCGATGCGGCCGGGCGGTATTACCGCGAACATTTGCGGCTGCAGGACGCCGTGATGACGACGATCCCCTATGGGATCGACGTGGATGAGTTTTGCCCTGCGGGCGGAGATGGTTCTCGCGGCGACGTCCTGCGGATTGGCACGGCAGGGCGATTTGTGCCCGAGAAGGGGCACGTCGACCTGCTGCGAGCGGTCGCAGCTCTGCGCCTGGAGGGACATCTCTGCGAGCTCTGGATCGCCGGTGAAGGGCCGCTGGAAAACGACTATCGGCGTCTGGTACGGGAGCTTGGGCTGGACGGCCACGTGACGTTCTGCGGACGGGTTGAGCAGATGGCGGGGTTCTACCGAGCGGTCGACGTGTATGTGCAGCCGTCGTGGAGCGCAGAGGGGTTGCCACTGTCGATCCTGGAGGCGATGAGCAGCGGGTGCTGCGTGGTGGCGTCCGACGTGGCGGGGGCCGTCGAAGCGGTAGAGCAGGGCGCGACCGGTCTGGTCGTACTGCCGCGCGACGTGGACGGGCTGGCGACGGCACTGCGGCGCATCTGCGCAGACCGGGACATGCGGAACGCAATGGGGAGTGCGGCGCGGCGGAAGGTCGTCGAGCGGTTCGCAGTCGACAGGATGTGCGGGCGGATCGAAGAGTTGTATCGCGAGGTGGCGGCGCGATGAGCGGAATCTCCATGTTGGAGGCAGGGAAACAGACGCCGTTGCGCGCGCGAGCACCGGACTGCCGTGAGGACCGGCGGCTCCGCGTGCTGCACGTGATTCCGCAGTTGGGGTCCGGTGGCGCGGAGCGGTTCGTGCTGACGCTGATGCGGAAGTTCGACCCGGAGGTGATTGCAACGCGGCTGTGCGTCCTGGGGAGTGTGAACCGGTTCCCGGACCGCGCCATCTTCCCGGAACCGACGGAATTCCTGCACTTCGGCGGATCGAACAGGGACGTGATCGGATTGTGGCGCTGTGTGCGGGACCTGCGGCGGCTGATCCGGGAATGGGGCGCGAACATCGTTCACAGCCATCTGTGGCCCGCGGCGCGGGTGGCGGCGCTGGCCGTGCGCGGCACCGGGGCGCGGCACGTCGTGCAGATCCAGGATACGCGGCCGTGGGTGGCGGCAACGGATGCACGGTCACGGTTGACGCGATTCGTGACGCGGCGCGTGCTGCCAGGTTCGCGGCCGCGGTATGTGGCGGTGTCGCGCGCCGCCCGAGACTACAACTGCGGACCGTTGTGGATTCGCGATACCGAAGTCAGTGTGATCCCGAACGCCGTCGAGATCGATCGGTTCTGCCCGGCCAATAACGCCCCAGGTTCTCCCGATCAATGCAGTGCCATCAGCAATCGGAACGGAGCGGCGCGACCGTTGCGGATCGGCGTCGTCGCGCGGCTGAGTCCGGAGAAGGGACACGCGCACCTGTTCCGGGCGTTCCGGCGATTCCTGCAACGCGGGTTTGAGGCGGAGTTGCTCCTCGTGGGAGAAGGGAGCTTGTGCGAACCGCTCCAACAACTGGCGGTCGAACTGGGAATTGCCGACCGCGTGCACTTTCACGACCTCGTGCAGAACGTCCCCGGGTTTCTGCGGTCGGTGGCAATCTCCGTGCTGCCGTCGCTCGCTGCGGAGGGATTGCCGCTCACGATCCTGGAGGCGATGGCCACAGGGCTGCCCGTCGTGGCGACAGACGTGGCAGGGGCGGGGGAAGTGATCGAAGACGGCGTGAGCGGACTGCTCGTGCCGCCTGGTGATGACCAGGCGCTGGCGGACGCGCTGGCGCGATTGGCCGCGGACGATGCGTTGCGGGCGAGGATGGGGAGCACGGCAGTCGCCGTCGTGCAGGAGCGGTTTTCGTTCGACACGATCGCACGCCGCATGGAAGCCGTGTATCAGGAAGTTCTGGCCTCGTAGCGTGAACCGGGACCACAAGTCAGCCACGGTCGTGATTGTTACTCGGAATCGACGCGCAGACGCCCTGCGCGCGGTGCGGTCGGCATTGGACCAGTCGTACGAGCCACTGGAGGTGCTCGTGTACGACGACGCGTCGACCGACGGCACGGCGGCGGCGCTGACGCAGGCATTTCCGACGGTGCGCGTCGAGCGCGTGGAGCAGCGAGTCGGTTACATCGCCCTGCGCAACCGCGGATTTCGCGAGGCGCGCGGAGAGATCGTATTTTCGATTGATGACGACGCATATTTTGCCAGCGGCGATATCGTGTCCAAGGTGGTGCAGCGGTTCCAGGAATTCCCGCGGGCCGCGGCGCTGGCGTTGCGCTACCGGGAGCCGGGGCGTCCGGAGCGGCTCGGTTTTCTGCGGGGGATTGGGGACGGGGACCTGGTACGAAATTACATTGGCTGTGCGCATGCCATCCGCCGTCAGGTCGCGCTCGAGGCGGGAGGATACCGGGACTGGCTGATACATCAAGGAGAAGAGCGCGACCTGTGCCTGCGGCTGATGGAGCGGGGATACGAGGTGCGGTACGTCGAGAGTCCGCCGATCGTCCACGTTCCGAGCGCCTCGCGGGACCACACGGAACTGGCGTATCTGGGACTGCGGAACACATTCCTGTTCGACGTCGTCAACGTGCCGTTCCCGGACGTCGTGTGGCGGCTCCCGGTCGACGTGCTGCAACTCGTGCGTTATCGCGCCACCTGGCGAACGTTGCCGCGTCGCCTGTGGCACGTGGTCCGCGGGCTGGCGGCGTGCGCGTCGTACTGCCCGCGGCGGGAGCCGGTGAGTCGGGCGACGTACGGCAGATTCCGGAATCTGACGGTGCACGGTCCCGTCGCGCCGACGGAAACCACCAACGCTGATGAAGTGACGGACGAAAGTCAATGTCCTGCGCCTGCGACACCCACCTCGCCGGCGATGCGCGTGGCGTGAAAGGATTGCAATTCAGGGACGATGGCTGAACTGCTGCTGCTGCTGATTGGTCTGTGCGTGCTGGCCTGCATGGGGCTGGCCTACGCACAGGCACGCGACCCGCTGCATCCGCTGATGTATCTCGGGCCGATGATGCTGTACGTGTACGTCGTGCGGCCGGGACTGCTGATCGGCAGCGGGGAGGTGCAGCGGTTCCTGACGCCGGGTCAGATCGATTTTGCTTTGCTGCTGTTCGGGGCGGGCATCGCGCTGTTCTGCTGCGGTGTGCTGGCGGGCGGCGGAAGGGCGCGGGGCCGCGTCCGGTTTGTCGTCACGCCCGCGATGCGTCCGCGGCTGGTGGGGCTGGGAGTGCTGTTCGGCGTGCTGTCGTGGACGTCTTATTCGCTGTGCCTCTACAAGGGGGGCGGCCCGTTCGCGCTGTACAGCCACTCGAAGGCGTTTATCTCCACCGGTCTCGGCGGATGGGTCGACGAACTGGTGAACCTGTCCATTCCGGCAGCGGCGCTGCTGGTGCTGGCGTGGAATGGAGAGCGGCGTTACCGACACTACGTGGCATGGGCCGTCGTGTTTGCGGCGCCGCTGCTCATCCACGGCGTGCTGGGAGCGCGACGCGGTCCGACGTTCATGATCCTGTCGGCAATGCTCGTGGCATGGTACGTCCGCGCCAAGCGGCGGATCCCCCTGTGGCAGGTCATGACGTGCTTCGGGCTGGTCTGCGCGCTGGTCATGTTCCTGGTGGCCCACCGGCGCGACATTCGCCTCGGGGCCGACGTGAATTTCAGCATCGCGAAGTTCTGGGAGCGCGTCGTCCCGTCCGAGGTCACGATTGCGGACGACACGGTGTTCATGTACGGCTTTGTGAACGGCGTGCAGGGGGCCGGGAAACACTACTGGGGGCTGCGGTACGCGGCGACGTACCTGGTGCGACCGATCCCGCGTCAGATCTGGCCGACGAAGTATGCGGATCTGGGGCTGGGATGGATGACGGGGCGCAGCGACTTTGCCGGCATTTCGGATCAGCAGTGGGCGCAGACGCTGGGCTGGGTGCCCCAGCATGGTTCGGCCGTCGGATTTGTCGGCGATCTGTTCCTGGAGTTCAGTTGGCTGGGGCTGCCCGGCTGCTTCCTGCTCGGGATGTTCTACGGCGGACTGTGGGCGCGGGCGACACGACGCGGCGGCGTGTGGACGCTGGTCTTCATCCTGGCGGCAGCGCTTTCGATTTATGTGCCGACGCAGAGCGTGTCGGCCGTGTTCCATCGGTTTCTGTTCATGTCGGTTCCCGCCGCATTTCTGTGGACGATGTGGATCGCGCGGGACTCGCGACGGCGCGGAATGCCGTCCCGCGCGCAACTGTGGACGCTCCGGCAGCAGATGCGGCTGCAGCAGGCGACTCCGGGCGTCGTTCCAACGCGGCAGTAAGAAGAAGCGTGCACTGAGCGCGACGTGACAACGGCTCATCACCTGCGGATTGCAGTCGCCCAGATCGGGGCCCGGCGCCACTATGCCATACCGGCCATGTTGTGGCGCGCCGGGCTGCTGGAGGCGCTGTACACGGACCTGTGCCGCGAGACGCCGCTGCTGCGGGCGGTCGATTCCCTGCTGCCGGCCAATCTGCGGCCCGGCGGGCTGCAGCGGCTGCTGGGGCGGCGTGTGCCGGACGTCCCGGCCGGGAGGATTCACTCCTTTCCGTTGTTCGCCCTGCGGCGACTGCTGCGGCCCGATCGCGGGCGGACGCCGGACGACCGCTGCCGGACGTGGCTGGAGGCCAACCGGGAATTCGGCGAGCGGGTGGTCGCGCAGGGGCTCGGTGCGGCGGACACGGCGTATGTGTTCAACGGAGCAGGACTGGAGATCCTGCGGCACGCGCGGGAATGCGGTCTGCGGACCATCGTGGAACAGACATCGGCGCCGGTCGAGGTTGAAGAGGCGCTCCTGAGGGAGGAGCACCGCCGCTGGCCGGGCTGGGAGTATGACGGAGCGGCACCTGCTGCCTGGGCGCCGATGGCGGAGCGCGAGCAGGATGAATGGGACCTGGCGGATACGATTCTCTGCGGTTCGGACTTCGTGCGGGACGGGCTGGAGCAGGTTGGCGGGCCGGTGGACCGGGCGGCTGTCGTGCCATACGGCGTACCCGATGAAATCCGCGCGCAGTGCCTGCCGCGCACCGACGACGGCGAACTGCATGTGCTGTTTGCCGGAACAATCTGTCTTCGGAAAGGGATCCCCTACGTGATGGAAGCGGCGCAGCGGCTGCGATCAACGTGTGTCCGTTTCCGCGCCGTGGGACCGATCGCCGTCAGCGATGCCGCGGTGCGGGAATTACAAAGCGTCCTCGACCTGCCGGGGGCCGTGCCGCGATCGCAGATGCCGCGGGAGTACGCGTGGGCGGACGTGTTTGTGATGCCGTCGATCTCAGAAGGGTCCGCCAACGTCTGTTACGAGGCGCTCGGCTGTGGCCTGCCGGTCGTCACCACACACAACGCGGGATCGGTCGTCCGCGACGGCGCGGACGGGTTCATTGTGCCGGCCGGCAATGCGGACGCGATTGCCGAACGGATCGACGAACTCGCGGCCGATCGCGAATTGCGTCAGGCGATGGGCGCGAGTGCGCGGATGCGGGCCGGGGAGTTCACGTGGGAGCGGTATCAGGAGCGATTGCTGAGTGCGATCCGGTCGGAATGCGACACGCCACTGGCGGCCGGTGCGGGCTGATGAGGATGTGATGGCGTCAATGAACGCGACAACACAGCGAACGCTGGTGCTGCTCTGGCGGAGCCTGGGACCGTATCACCTGGCGCGTGCCGCGGCCGCGGCACGCCTGCTTTCGGCGCACGGCCTGCGGACCGTGGTCGTCGAATTATGCGATGTGGAAGAGACGCGCGATTGGCGCACTGACCGCTCGACGGCGGAGTGCGAAGTGCGGACGCTGGCACCGGGTGTGCAATTGACGGACCGGTCGCGCAACTTGTCCGCGGAACTGCTGGCGGCGCTCGAGGAGGTACGGCCGTGCTGTGTGGCTGTCGCGGGATACGACCGTCCCGAGATGCGCGCGGCGTTCCGCTGGGCGAACCGCCGCGGGGCGGGTGCGGTGCTGATGTCGGAGACAAAGTGGGACGACCGCCCGCGGCCGTGGTGGCGGCGGATGCTGGTCTCGCGCCTCGTGCGCCGCGCCGACGCGGCGCTGGTGTCCGGTGGAGCGGCGGGCGAATACCTGGTGACGCTGGGAATGCCGCGGGAGCGGATCTTCCGGCAGTATGGGGCCGTAGACAACGCCTACTTTCGTGAACGTGCCGCGGCGCTGCGGCGGAAAGGGTACCGGACGAGGGACTACTTCCTGGCGTGCAGCCGCCTGATTGAATCGCGGAAGAACATTGCGCGGCTGCTGCGGGCGTACGCCGGTTATCGGGCCGGTTCGATGGCGGCGTGGGACCTGGTGATCTGCGGCGACGGGTGCGATCGCGGCGCGTATGAGGAACTGGTCGCGCGCGAAGGGATTCAGGGCGTGGAGTTCGCCGGCTTTCAGCAGGTCGACGGGTTGTCCGCGTATCTGGCCGGGGCGTCGTGCTTCGTCCACGCGGCCGTGAACGAGGCATGGGGCCTCGTGGTGAACGAGGCGCTGGCATCGGGATTGCCGGTGCTCGTTTCGCGCCGCTGCGGATGCGCGCAGGACCTGGTCCATGAAGGGGCCAACGGGTTCACGTTCGATCCCTATGACGTCGATTCGCTGTCGGCCCTGCTGCAGCAGATGTCGCAATTGCCGGTTCCACAGCGGGACGCGATGGGCGCTGCGTCGTCGCAAATCGTGTCGCGGTTCGGCTGCGAGCAGTTTGCCGCCGGACTGGTGGAAGCGATGGGCGTGGCCTGCCAGGTGCGACAGGGAGTCGGCATGCTGAGCCGGCAAGACATGCCTCGTGTTTCCGGCGCGGAGCAGACTGGCGCCGTTGATGCAGACATCGGGCCGCTGGGCCGACTCGAACCGGCGGACAACCTCCTCGCTGTGCATTGAACCGGCGTGGCCGCGGAACTCGTGAACGTGATGATCGCCGAAAAGAGGACCTTTGAACGCGGCGCCGATCAGGCGCCGATCGTGAGCGGCAAGCGCCGTGCGCCGCTCGGCGCGATGCACAGCGTCCGCGCGGCGTTTGCGGTCGGCGGGCTGTACACCGAGGGGAGCGGCGTCACGCGGATCGTCTGCGACCTGGCGAATGCGCTGCTGCGGCGCGGGAGTGCGGTCGACGTCTATACCGCGGATTGTCCGGGCCGCGGGGCCGACGGGCGATGGCTCGACGCGGGGAATCGCCTGCACGCGGTGCCGGGGCGCTGGTGCGGCCGCCTGGCATGGTCGCCAGGGCTGAAGCGGCTGCTGGATGATTCGGTGAGCCAGTTCGACGTCGTCCACAATCACGGTTTGTGGATGCTCCCGACGAGTTATGCAACGCGCGCGGCCCTCCGCAATGACGTGCCGTTGGTCTACACGGTGCACGGGTTCCTGGAACCGTGGGCCCTGGCACATTCCTCGTGGAAAAAGCGGCTGGCGGGCTGGGGGTTTCAGAACCGGGACCTGCGGAGGGCGGCGTGCATTCACGTCAACAGCCGCGCGGAGCTGGCCGGTGTGCGCGCGTACGGACTGAAGAATCCCGTGGCCATCATCCCCAATGGAATTGACCCGCCGGGCATTTCGCCCCCGCCGTCGCGCGAGGTCCTGGAGCGGTGTTTTCCGGAGATTCGCGACAAACGCGTGTGCCTGTTCCTGTCGCGTCTGCATGAAAAGAAGGGATTGGGTCACCTCGTCGAGGCCTGGTCGCGAATCCGGGGAGAATTCGACGACTGGCATCTGCTCATTGCCGGTCCCGACGACGGCTATGAGACACAGTTGCGCGCAAAGATTGCGGCACTGGGACTGGACCGGTGCGTCAGCCTGACCAGGGCGCTGTATGGCACGGACAAACAGGCCGCTTGTGGAGTCGCGGAATTGTTTGTGCTGCCGTCGTTCTCGGAGGGTTTCAGCATGGCCGTGCTGGAGGCGCTGGGCGCCGGGCTGCCGGTGCTGATGACGCCGGGCTGCAATTTTCCGGAGGCGATCGAGACCGGCGCCGGGATCGAAGTCGAACCGACGGCGGAGTCTACGGCCGATGGGTTGCACAGGCTGTTGTCGCGCACGCGCGACGAGCTGGCGGCGATGGGTGCGCGGGGTCGCGCGCTCGTCGAAGCGGCCTATACGTGGGACCAGGCGGCACAACGTCTCCTGTCCGTCTACCGCTGGCTGAATGGCGGCGGTGCACGCCCCGACGATGTTGTGACTGACTGAGAGAATGGCACCACAGCGAACAATCTGACGAGACCTCATTTGAGCACAACCCTGCTGACACTCGACGCCGCCGAAGATGCGGCGCCCGAACGGAGGAACGGCCATAGCGTGCCGGTTTCGGTCCTGATCCCGGTGCGTAACGAGGCGGCGAACCTCGGCCGCTGTCTTGCGCCGCTCCGCGGCTGGACCGACGACGTGTGCGTGGTGGACTCGTGGAGCAGCGACGGGACGGCGCAGATCGCGCATGACGCGGGAGCGCGGGTCGTGCAGTTCGAATACCTGGGGGGCTGGCCCAAGAAACGCCAATGGGCGCTGGACCAGCTCCCCTGGAAGCATGAGTGGGTGCTGATCCTCGACGCCGACGAGGTTCTCACGGAGGAACTGAAACAGGAGATCGCGGCGGCCGTCCGGTCGACGCGCTGTAACGGCTACTGGCTGCGGTTTCGCGTGGTGTTCGAGGAGCGGCTGCTGCGGTTCGGGGACACCGAGCTCAGAAAGCTGTATCTGTTCCGCCGCGGGCGCGGCCGCTACGAACGCCGGCTGGAAGAGCAGGATGCATCGATGTCGGACATCGAAGTCCATGAGCACATCGTGGTCGACGGCCCCGTCGGCGAACTACGGCACCCGGTCCGGCATGAAAACCGGAACTCGTTGCACCGTTACCTCGAGAAGCACAACGAATACTCGACCTGGGAAGCTCACGTGCTGCTGCACGGCGACGACGGCGAATTGCCGCCGCGCCTCCTGGGGAACCAGGCGCAGCGGCGGCGCTGGCTCAAGCGGCGGCTGATCGGCGTACCGGGTTCGCCGCTGCTGCGGTTTCTGTACGTGTATGTGGCGCGTCTGGGGTTTCTCGACGGCCGCGCCGGGTTTGTATACGCCGTCATGAAGGGGGTGCAACTGTTCCACGTCAAAGTCAAGATGCACGAGCTGCGGCGGCAGGGCGTGCCCTACGCCAGCCCCAACCCGTGAGCGGATGCGGCGAATGACGATCACTGTCAGCAGCCTCGTCTGCCATGCGCACGTTGCCATGGCGGTCGACTGCCTCGGTTCGCTGGTTCGGCTCTGCGATACGCCGGTGCGGTTCCAGATCCACGACGACGGCACGTTGACCGAGGAGGACGCGGTGCGTTTGGGTCAGGTTGGCGATGTGCGGCTCATCCGCCGCGCAGAGGCCGACGAGCGGATGTGCGAGGAATTGGGGCCGTGGCCGGCGGCCCGGCGGTTTCGCAACGAGTCGCCCCTGGCGCTGAAGCTGCTCGACACGGTTGTCTTCCATCCCGGTCCGGACTACGCCTTCATGGATTCGGACGTGTTGTTTCTGAGGCCCGTTCAGAACCCATTCCGGCTGGACGAAACTGCCGTGAATGCGCTGTTCATGGAGGACCGGGAGCACAGTTATTCGATTCGATCGTGGCGGCTGCTGGTCGAGCCGCGGATGGCGCTCCCGGCCCGGATCAACACGGGGCTGGTCTGCCTGCGGAAGTCGGCATACGACTTGGAGCTGCTGGATTGGTTTCTGGCGCGACGTTCGGGTTGGGGAGTGGCGTCGATGCGGGAACAGACCGCATGGGCGCTGCTGGGCCAGCGCGTGGGCTGTCGCAAGTACAGTTCCCGGCAGGTGCGCGTGATGCGGGCCGGAGAGGCCGCGGACAGTCTGGTCGCGGGGCACTTCACAGCGCGGACGCGCGAGCTGCTGCCGGAGTATGTCGCACGCTCCCAGAGTGCGGCCGTCTGTCCTGGCGGCAGATGCAGGGAATACCTGCGCGTGGCGACTGTGTCTGCCGGTCGCTGCCGGCCGGTCCATATTGCCGCGTATGAGGGGCGCCGCGCGATGCGGAAGGCGCTGCAGCGCCGTAGTTCAACCGTGTGAATGCGCTTCCGGGACGGGAAGATCGTGCAACAAGTCCTGCAGAATATCCGCGACGGCCAGATGAGCGTCGCCCGGGTCCCCGACCCGCTGGTGCGGCCGGGCCACCTGCTGATTGCCAACGCGGCTTCCGTCATCTCGGCGGGGACCGAAAAGATGGTCATGGACCTGGCCCGGAAGTCCCTCTGGGGCAAGGCCCGCGAGCGGCCGGACCACGTGCGCCGCGTGCTGGAAAAGGTCCGCAATGAGGGGCTGGTCAGCACCGTCCGACAGGTCCGTGAGAAACTCGATTCGCCGCTGCCGATGGGGTACAGCTCTGCAGGCGTCGTGCTGGCCTGCGGAGCGGGCGTGCAGGGATTCAAACCGGGTGACCACGTGGCGTCGAACGGCCCGCACGCCGAAGTCGTGTGCGTGCCGAAACTCCTGTGTGCGCGTGCGCCGGCCGGCGTCGCGTTCGACCAGGCGGCGTTTGGCGTGCTCGGCGCGATCGCCCTGCAGGGAGTGCGGCTGGCGGAGGCGTCGCTCGGAGAGACGGCGTTCGTCGTCGGCCTGGGGCTGATCGGCCAGCTCGCGGTCGCCATCCTGAATACGGCCGGCTGCCGGGTCATCGGGACCGATCCGGATGCGGGCAAGTGCGAACTGGCGCAGCGGATGGGGGCCGAGTTGGCACGGCCCAACCTGTCGGCGCAGCACGTCGAGGATCTGACGCGCGGTCTGGGGGCGGATGCAGTCGTCATCACGGCCTCGACGCCGTCCAACGGACCGATCGAACTGGCGGCGGGGGCCGTCCGCAAGAAAGGGCGGGTCGTGCTGGTCGGAGTGGTGGGACTGGAACTGGATCGGCGGGCGTTCTATTTCAAGGAGGCCGAGTTTGTTGTCTCCTGCTCATACGGACCGGGGCGGTACGACGCGGACTACGAAGACCGGGGACATGACTACCCGGCCCCGTACGTGCGCTGGACGGAACAGCGCAACATCCAGGCGGTGCTGGACCTGATGGGGCGTGGCAAGCTGGACGTGTCGCCGCTGATCTCGCATCGGTTTCCGGTTACGCGGGCGATTGAGGCCTATGGCCTGATTGAGGGCGGGACGGAGCCGTATCTGGGGATCGTGCTGGAGTACCCGCCTGTCGCAGAGCGCCGGCCGCAGGCCACAATTCGGCTGGACGGCGCGAACGGTGCGCGACCCGCGATGCGTGCCGGCGGTCAGACGGACAAGCCCGCGATCGGGGTGTTGGGTGCCGGGAACTTTGCCCGGATGGTCCTGCTGCCGGCGCTGCGCGATTGCGGGCGGGTGCGGCTGGCGACGCTCTGTACGGCCGGCGGCGTGTCGGCCTCGCACGTGGGGACGAAGCTCGGCTTCGAGCAGGCCACAACGGATGAGGAGGCGGTTTTCGCCGATCCGGGGCTGGCGGCCATCATTTCGATCACGCGGCATGACCAGCATGCACAACACGTCGTGCGCGCGATCCGTGCGGGGAAACACGTCTTCGTGGAGAAACCGTTGTGCCTGACCGTCGAGGAACTCGAGGAGATTGAGTCAGTGCAGCAGGCAGCCGGAATCGGCGCGCCGCTGGTCATGGTCGGGTTCAACCGGCGGTTCTCACCGGCGGCGCGGCACATCAGGCAACTGTTCGCCGAAGTGACATCGCCGCTGACAATCGCCGTGCGGTTCAACGCCAGTGCGATCCCGCCCGACCATTGGACGCAGGACGAAATCGCCGGGGGAGGCCGGATCATCGGCGAGGCCTGCCACGGGATCGACCTGGCAACGTATCTGGCGGGGTCTCCGCCCGTGCGCGTCTACGCCGAGTCGGTGGGAGGAACGGCATCGATCACTGACGATCAGTGCTTCATCACCCTCCGGCACGCGAACGGCAGCGTGTCGAGCATTGCCTATCTCGCCGGCGGCGACAAGTCGTTTCCCAAGGAACGGATCGAAGTCTTCGGCGGCGGACGCGTGGGAGTGATCGACGATTTTCGAACAGTTACAACGTCAATTCGAGGCCGGACGAAGACCCGCAAGCTCCGCGCACAGGACAAGGGGCACGGCGCGGAAATCGAGGCTTTTGCCGACGCCGTCGCAACAGGCGGAGCGTGTCCGATCCCGTGGGACGAACTGCGGGGCGTGACGCTGGCGTCGCTTCTGGCGGTGCGCAGCCTGCGGGAGGGGTGCCCCTTCGACCTGTGACGCGTCGCTCAATTGCTGCTGACGACGTCGCATGAATCACTGATTCGCCGCATGAAACTGCTGTTCCTCACGCACTACTTTCCGCCCGAGTCGAACGCTCCGGCGTCGCGCACGTACGAGCATTGCGTGCGCTGGGCGCGCGAGGGGCATGATGTCACCGTGCTCACGTGCATTCCGAACTGTCCGGCGGGAGTCGTGTTCGACGGATACCGCAACCGGATTCTTCGTCAGGTCGAGGTGGTGGACGGTGTGCGAGTCGTCCGCATCTGGACCTGGCTGGCGCCGAACGCCGGTACGGTGCGGCGGATTGCGAATTATCTCTCGTACTTGGTTTCGGCAATCGTCGCTGCCGTGCGGCTGCCAAGGCCCGACGTGGTCGTTGCGACCTCGCCGCAGTTTTTCTGCGGCTGGGCCGGCGTGTGGGTGTCGCGACTCAAACGCGCGCCGCTGGTGCTGGAGGTCCGCGACATCTGGCCGGAGTCGATCGGCACCGTCGGCGCGATCCGAAATCGATTCATCCTGCGCTTGCTGGAGTGGCTGGAGCGGCGGATGTATCGCGCCGCCGACCACATTGTCGCGGTGGGCGAGGGGTACAAGGCGCGAATCCTGGAAAGGGCGGACATTCCGGACCGGATCTCCGTCGTCACGAATGGCGTCGACCTCGAGCAGTTTGTGCCGCAGCCCCCGGACGAGCAATTCCTGCGTGAGTATGGACTCGGCGGCAAATTCGTCTGCTCATACATCGGCACGATCGGCATGGCGCACGGTCTGGAGGTGACGATCGAGGCGGCGCGGCTGCTCAAGACACGCGGCCGCAATGATGTCCGGTTTTGCCTCGTGGGGGACGGGGCGCAGCGCCGGCCGTTGCAGGACATGGCGCAACGGGCCGGCGTCGAAGACGTCGTGGTATTCACCGGACGCCAACCGAAGGAACAGATGCCCGCGATTCTCGCCAGTTCCGACGTCTGCCTGATTCATTTGCGCGGGTGTGAACTGTTCGGCAGCGTGATCCCGTCGAAGATCTTCGAAACGATGGCGATGGGCCGTCCGATCATCATGGGGGTCGCGGGCGAGGCGCGGCAGATCGTGCAGGCTGCTCAGGCCGGACTCGACATGGAGCCGGATTCGGCCGAGTCGCTGGTGGCCTGTGTGCTACGGCTGGCTGACGACCGTGACGTGCGCGCTCGGCTGGGAGCTTCGGCCCGGTCGTATGTGGAGCAGCACTACAACCGCGACGATCTCGCGCGGCGGATGCTGCACGCCGTGATGCGGACGGCGGGAGTTGGCGCCGTCGCATTCCCGGAGCCCGCGCTGACGCCGCACACAGTTCTGGAACCGGTCGAGGCGACATTATCGTGACGGTCACTGCGGTTGCGAATGTGAACTGTGCGCAGAACGTTGCGGAACCGGATCTCCGACAGCCGGTCCCGCCGGCGCTTCCAAATTCCGGACTGGCAAACACGCCTGGAGCGTTGAGCGGTTTCGGACGACTCGCACGGCGCTGGCATACCTTGCGGTATTATCGTCCCGCACAAATCGCGCGGCGTGCGGCATCGGTCGTCCGGGCACGGTGCACACGGCACCTCCCGGTGGAACGTTTTGCTTCCAGCGCGAGCCGCGCGGCGTCAATCGCGCTGGGCCCGGAGTTCGACGTGATCGCGGCCCGCAAGCTGGCGCAACGGACACGCCGTGCCGGGTTCGAGACACGCGCCGCCGAGGCACTTCAGGGCCGGTTCACGTTTCTCGGTCGGACCGTGGACCTGGGACATGAACCCGACTGGCGGTCCGCCCGGTTGTGTGATGTCCCCCGGCTGTGGCGATTTCAACTGGAGTACCACGAATGGCTGCTGGACCTGGCCGCCTGCGCGGACATGAATCCCGGGGATGTTCCTTCTGAGTCCGTGTGGCATTGCGTGCAGCGGTGGATCGAAACCTGGACGGGCGCGACAGAGCGGTCCGCCGGAGACGCGTGGCATCCCTACTGTATCTCCCGGCGATTGCCGGTCTGGTTGTCGCTCTGGGCCTGGAATGCACCGCCCGCAGCGATGCAGCCGCTCGTGGCGCGCAGCGTGCTGGCGCAGGCGGCGTTTCTGTCGCGCCGACTGGAGACGGACCTTGGCGGCAATCACCTGCTGGAAAACCTGCGGGCCCTGGCACTGGCGGGCGTGGCGTGCGACGACGGCGCAGGGCATCCCTGGCTGGAACAGGTCTCCCGACTCCTGCCGCGGGAATGTCGGGAACAGGTGCTGCCGCACGGCGAACACTTTGAGCGTTCGCCGATGTATCACTGGCAGATGATCGACGTCCTGTGGGACATTCGGGACGTGACGGTGCGGCGCTCCCCTCCCCTGTCCACGCTGTGCGGCGAACTGGTCGAGCGCATGGAACGGTGTGCCACCGACCTGCTGCATCCCGACGGCGGGATCCCGCTGCTGGGAGACTCGGTGTTCGGCGATGTCGCCACGCCAGTGCAAACACGCTTGCGATCAAGCATCACCATGAATCGTGTTGCGGCCGACTTCAGCGCACGCCGCATCGGCGACTACTGGTCCTTTCAAGACGGCGCGGACTTCCTGCTGTTTGACGCCGGCCCGGTCGGCCCGGACCATCTGCCGGCCCATGCCCATGCGGACCTGTTGACGCTGGAGGCTTCCGCCGGAGGCTGCCGGCTGTTCGTCGACAGCGGCACGTTCGATTACGAAGACAGTGTCATGCGGCAGTATTGCCGGTCGACTGCGGCACACAACACATTGGAGATTGACGGCGAGAACCAATGCGACGTCTGGTCACGGTTCCGGATGGGCCGGCGCGGCTGGCCAGGGCGGCTGCAGGTCGGGGAGACCGACGGGTTCGCGTGGGCACGGGCGACGCACAACGCCTATCGCCATCTGCGTGTGCCGACCGTTGGCCGCTGGATTGCCTGCCGGCCAGCGCTTCCCTGGTTGATCGTCGACTGGGCAGTGGGGACGGGCACGCATCAGTTGACGAATCGGCTGCACCTGCACCCGGACGTGCGTGTGCGGTCGCAGTCTTCACTGTGTGTGCACCTGGAGTTGGACACGACAAGTTACTTTCTGACTGGCCTGGGACCGGGCCGCCTGACGATCGCCGAGGGGTGGTACTGTCCGGCATTCGGCTGTCGCATTCGCAACGCAGTATTGCAGTGGGACGTCACCTGCCCGTTGCCGGCAGCGGTCGGCTGGTGCCTCTCCCGCGAGCCGATCAGCACGGCGCCGACGCTGGACGTCACGAGCGAGACCGTCGAAGTGCGCCTGCCGCGCGACGGGAGCGAGCAGCGGTTTCGGGTGCCGGTCTCTCCGACGTGCGACTAAGCCGCGCGCGTTACTCAGCGAACAGAATGAGCACGCTTAACCTGGCCTGTGTGGTCGGCGCCCGGCCGAATTTCATGAAGATGGCGCCGCTGCTCCGCGCGCTGGAGAAGCTCCCGCGCATCCGTCCTGTGTTGATTCATACAGGTCAGCACTACGACGCGGCGCTCTCGGACGTGTTCTTTCAGGAACTGGGAATGCGGCGGCCGGATATTTCGCTGGAGGTCGGCTCCGGACCGCACGGCGCGCAGACGGCACGCATCCTGGAGCGGATGGAGTCCACGCTGCAGCAGGGTGCTCCGGGCGGAGGGCGCTATGACCGCGTCGTCGTCGTGGGCGATGTGAATTCGACGCTGGCCGCGGCGCTGGCGGCGGCCAAGTTGCAGATTCCCGTGGCGCATGTGGAAGCGGGGTTGCGGAGTTTCGACCGGACGATGCCCGAGGAGATCAATCGCATCGTGACGGACGCGCTCAGCGACGTGCTGCTCGTGTCCGATCCGGCGGGTGTGGTCAACCTGCGCGCGGAAGGACGTCCTGACACGCAGATGCATCTTGTGGGAAACGTGATGATCGACACATTGCGTCGCCTCCTGCCGCTGGCGCGGAAACGCCCGGTGCTCGCGCAGCACGGCCTGCGGCCGGGAGAGTACGGCGTCGTGACGCTGCACCGACCTTCCAACGTCGACGCACCGCAAACCCTGTCGCGGCTGCTGGAAGTGCTGGCGGACTGCGGCCGCCGGTTGCCGCTGGTGTTCCCACTGCACCCGCGGACGCGCGCCAGACTGGACACGTTCGGCCTGAGCGAGCGGTTCTTCAGGTCGGCAGGACTGATCGCGGTCGAACCGCTGGGCTACCTCGACTGCCTGTGCCTGACGTCAAGTGCCCGGGTGATTGTTACGGATTCCGGCGGTCTGCAGGAGGAATCGACGGCGCTCGGCGTCCCCTGCCTGACGCTGCGCGCAAACACGGAACGGCCGGTGACAGTCGAAGTGGGGACCAGCACGCTTGTCGGCAGCGACCCGGTCCGGCTGCAGACCTGCCTGTCGGATGTGCTGGAGGGACGCTATCGCCGCGGGACATGTCCGCCCCTGTGGGACGGCTGTGCCGCGGAACGGATCGCCCGGATCCTGGCAAATTGAAGGAGCAACGATGCGCACGTTCAATGTCAAGTTGTTTGCGATCATCGTCGGGTGCGTGGTCGTGCTGGCGGGAGCGGTTCACGCGCTGCACCAACATCGCGTCAAGGGGCATATCAAGTTGTTCACGACGCTGGCCGACCAGGCGGAACAGCGGGGCGAACCGCTGGCCGCGGCGGATTACCTGAAGCGCTATCTGCAACTCAACCGCTCGGATGCGGAAGTCCTGCAGCGCTATGGCCTGCTGCTGGTCGACAACGGGCGGTTGCGGGAGTCGGTCACGCCACTCCTCCAGGCGCTGAACCAGGAGCCGGACCGGGACGAGGCGCGGCGGCGGCTGATCGACGTGCTGCTGCAGCTTGGCCGTTACGGCGAAGCCCAGGCGCAGATCGAACGGTTGCTGGTCCCCGACAGGGAACTGGCCGCATGCGACCCTGCCGACCTGCCGGAGCAGTCCCGGCTGCGGCAACAGTTGGGCGAGTGTGCGGCGGGAACGCACCAGTGGGAACTAGCGCGGTCGTTGTGGGAGCAGGCGATCGAACTCGATCCCGCACGGATCGATGCGTACGCGCTGCTCGCCACTCCGGCGGCGGACCAGGCCGAGCAGATTCCGGCCGACAAGGCGATCGAAATCCTGGACCGGATGGTGCAGCAGAACCCGGAGGATTTCCGGAGCTATCTGGTCCGCGGGGCCTTTTTCCGGAACGGGTTCCGGCAGCCGGCGGTGCAGGCGATCGCCTGCACGAGACAAGCCGATGACACAGCCGCGAATTCTCCCGAAGACCACCACGAGGAGCACAAACGCGCCGCCGTGCTGCGGTACGCGCTGCGAGACGCGCGCGAAGCGGTCCAACTCACTCAGCAACCGGCGGCGGATGACAAGGACCTCGCGACGGCGCGTTTCGAACGATCATCCGCACTGCTGTTCGCGGCCGAGTGCGCCCACGACCTGGCGCATTACTCGCCGGCCCTGACTGGCGACGAAGCATACGACGACCAGGCACGGAAATTCGCGCTGGAGGCCAGGGAACTCAACCCGCGGGCTGCGGCCGCCTACGCCGTGCTGGCCGACATCGAGATCCGCAACCGCAATGCCGTTGAACGGGACGATCGCACGCAACGGGCGCGCAACATCCTGCAGGAAGGATTGCGCCAAGTTCCGACCGACCAGTCGCTCCTCTGTACATTGGCGAATCTGGAATTGTCGGAACACAACTCCGCGCCGGCCGAGGAGTTGATCGCACGACTCCGAAAGGGGGACGGCATGGCGCCCCAGGTGCGCTACCTGGAGGCCCGGCTGATGATGGAGCGTAAGCAATGGTCCGATGCGGCGCAGCAACTGGAGCGCATCCGTGCGAGCCTGGCCGAGTGGCCGGCCCTGCAGCGGGAGGCCGATCTGTGGCTGGGCACCTGTTACGGCCAGCTCGGACGCACCGACCTGCAGATTCAGGCGTATCAGAATGCCGGCCGGCACGACCCGCACTGGATCCCGGCGCTGCTCGGCCAGGCGGACGCGCTGCTGGCCGCCGGCCGGTTGCCGGAGGCGCTGAAGCAGTACGAGGCCGCGGCGCTCCGGCCCGACGCTCCTCCGGGCGTGCAACTCAGCTACGTCCGGCTGCTGGTTGTGGTGAGCCTGAAGCAACCGACCACGGCGGAGACCTGGCAGCAGATCCGCCAGGGGATCGACACGGTTCGCGCCGATCCGGCCGCGAGCCGCGAGCAGCAGCGGGAGGCCGACATCCTGACGGCGGAAGTTCTGGCCGCCCAGGGCGACCTGGCCGCCGCGGAAACCCATCTCACCGCGGCCATTGCCGCGGACCCTGACGGCGTGGAATTCAGGACGACGCTTGCAGGCCTGCTGCTGGGCCAGAAGCGCTGGGACGAGGCGGAACTATTGCTGCAGGAGGCGTCCGAGCGGTTCGGCGACGACGTCGCCCTGCGCCTCGCCCGGGCGCGCTGGCTGATGGCGCGGCACGCGACGGACGCGGAGGCGGGGGAGCGGCTGCGGACTGAGTTGCGGACGCTCTCGCAGTTCCCGCCGAACATGCCCGACAGGGACGCGATCGCGCTCGCGTCCGGCCTGTTCCCGATGCTGCTCGTGCTCGGGGACCGCGAACGGGCCGAGGAGCTCCAGCGCGAGATTTCCACGCGCGATCCGTCAAACCTGCAGGCCCGGCTGCTCCTGTTCGATTTCGCCCTGCAGACGAAGAAAACCGATCGCATGGAGCAACTGCTCCGTGAGCTGGAACGGATTGAGGGCCAGGGTCCCCTCTGGCGATACGGCAACGCGGTGCGGCTCACGCTATTGTCCGAGACATCCGAAAAGCAGAAACGCGTCGATCTGTTGCAGCAGGCGCTCCGCGAACTGGCGGAGGCTGCCCGGGCGCGGCCCCGCTGGGAACGAGCCGCGTACCTGAAGGGCCGGGTCTGCGATCAGCTCCAGTCACCCGACCAGGCGCTCCAGGCGTATGAGGAGGCATTCCACCTGGGCCTGCGCGAGCCGCACGCCATCGTGCGGCTGATCAAGCTGTACACCGAGCGAGAGGACCTGTCGTCGGCCGTGAGCGTGCTCGCGCAACTGAAGAAAGAAGGGGCGCCGCTGTCGTCCCGATTGGCCGCCGCGGCTGCGGAGCTGGCGATCAAGCTCGGGTCCGGGCCGCAGGCCCAGGACCTCGCCGAGCTGGCGTTGCGGCTGGCCGATGACGCGCGGCGTCACTCGCAGAATTTCGAGGACCACGTCGTGTACGGGCAGATCCTGGGGCTGACGGGCCGCAGCGACGAAGCCGAACGGGCCTTTCTGGCGGCACGCGGACTGGCGCCGTCCGAACAGCTTCCCTGGCTGCTGCTCATTCAACTTTACAAGCAGACCCATCGGGAGGAGGAGGCCCAGCGCCTGGTGACGGAAGCCAGGGATTCATTCGGCGAACAGGACTCGCCGCTGGCGATCGCGCAGGCCTACCAGTTGCTGCAGGACGTGCCACAGGCCGAGCAGCACTATGCCCAGGCGCTGGCCACCGCGCCCGACGACGCCCGCGTGCTCCGCACGATCGCGGATTTCTATCTGCGGCACGGCAAGCCGGAGCAGGCGCGGCCTCTCCTGGCGCACCTGACGAGCGGGTCCGCGGCCGGGGCCTCGACCTCCGACCTGTTGTGGAGCCGCCGCGCGCTGGCGCAACTGCTGCTGGGAGTCGGCGATCAGCACGAATGGGACGAGGCCCGGCAACTGATCGAGCAGAATCTCCCCGAGGGCGGCGCCGCCCCCGAAGACCGGCGGCTGAAGGCGATCCTGCTGTCGCTGCGGCCCCGGCACGACCTGCGTCTGGAGGCGATCGAGTTGCTGGAGGGCGTGCTCGAGCAATCACCCGCGCCCTCCGCAGACGACGGCCTCGTGCTGGCCCGGTTGCACCTGGCGGAACAGGCGTGGCACCGCCGGCAAACGAACAACGTCACGGACCCTGATCGATCGGCCGACGCGGAGCGCCATCGCGCCGAGGCGGGCCGCCATTTTTCCCAGGCTCGAGAGCTGTTGCAGAAGGTGCTCGCTGCCGACGCCGACCGTGCACCGGCGATGTGCCTGTATGTCCACGCGCTGCTGGCGAATGATCGCACGGCGGAGGCGCAGGAGTGGATTCCCAGGTTGACGCCGCACGTGGCCGGGAACCTCGAATGCCTGACCACTGCGCTCGATGTGCTCCGGGCCTGTGACCGGAATGATGAAGCGTATGCGCTGCTGAACGGTCTGGCGCCGGCCGAAATCACGTCCGAGAACGCCAGCCTCGTCCTGACGGCGGCGGACCTGCTGAGCGCGTTCGGAACGTCGGTCCAATCGCGGCAGCCCGCGGCAGTCCAGCGCTTCCACGAGCGCGCCGAAGAACTCTATCGGCTGCTGGCGCAACTCGAACCACGTTACCATCTAGCGCTGGCGGGCCACTGCGGACGGCTCGGCCGGACGGGTGAAGCGATCGCGCTGATTGAAGACCACGCCGGGGACGCCAGCCCGATGGAACTGGCGAGCGCGTGCGTGCAGACCCTGCAGAATGCCGCGGATCGAAATTCGTTGCGGGAGCGAATGGATGCCGCGCTGGCCGGCGTCATTGACGATTCCGCAGACTCGATCCCGCTGCGGCTCGCGCGCGCGGACCTGCGCGCCTGGACGGGCGATGCGGCAGCCGCTGAGGAGATGTATCGCCAGGTACTGGAGCTCGCGCCCCGGCACGTCATGGCCGCGAACAATCTCGCCTTTCTCCTGGCCTGGCAGAACAAGGACCTGGACGAGGCGCTCCGCTGGATCGAAACGGCCATCGCCGCGCAAGGGGAGCAGCCCGAACTGCTCGATACCCGTGCCTGTGTCCACCTGAAACTGGCGAAACCGGAGGCGGCGATCGAAGACCTGCAGCGGGCCCTCCAGGAAGCGACGGATGTCGCGTTTTTATACCACCTCTCCCAGGCGCAACTGGCTCGAAGCGATACACAGCAGGCACAGGCGGCGTGGAAATCCGCACAACTCAACGGGTTAGACGAGTCGGCCCTGCACCCGGTCGAGCGCGACTACTTTCGAGGCTTCGTGACACGAATCGCAGCACGCGAATAACTTGAACGGATGTTTACAAAACTGTGTCAAAACGCATCGGGAATGGACCGGGGCGAAGGCACGAAAAACTATGGAATTCCGGGAAATTTTCGAGGATTTGGCCGACCAAGTTTGACGGGATTCATGCCAGTTGTCAGAATGCGACGCGGCTTGGCTGTGCAGGGGATTTCCACGCTCGAAGTCCCAGCGGTTCCATGGCGGGATACTGACACCAACAGAAGGATCGACCAATGAAGCGACTGATCTTGCCAGCTCTCCTGGCTGTGGCCCTGCCGGGCATCCCGCGGGAGGCGCATGCCACCTATATCAACCTGGGATTTGCGGCTTCCCCCGGCGCCAACCTGCGGTTCAACGGCAACGACCCGGGCGCGGGACAGACCGGTTCGTTCTCGTTCGTCAACAACGGCTCCGGCAACGCCATCATGATTGTCGGGTCCGACGGGACCGGCGACTCCACGGGCACGATGGGCACTATTTCCGGGTCCTTCAATATCGGCGCGATCACTACGAGCGGCAGCACGCAATCGGCTCCTGTGACCGGGACCGGGACCATCTCGATCGCCGATGGGAGCGGCGGATTTCTGATCGGGACGATCGACTGGCTCAACATCAGTACGTTCGGCGGCAGCATCGGGGGCCTCAATACGGCGGCCCTCGTGAACCTGAGCAACATCTCCTACTCCGGCGGCTCGCTGCAGGACTTCCTGGACTTCGGCTCGAACAGCGGAGGGGAGGCGACGTTGCAGTTCGTGTTCAGCACGCCACGTTCACTGACGCAACTGACACAGAATGGCACAACGACGAATGCCCTGGCGTTTTCGGGTTCGCTCTCGAATGCGCCGGTGCCGTCATCGGCGATCATGATCCTGTCGCTGTGTCCGTTGGGGCTGGCCGGAATGTTTGTGCACCGCCGCCGGAATCGCGCCATGGCCGCCTGACGCGGCGCTCGCGGGCGCGCTGGAACCTGAAGCTCATGCCGCTGTCTTCCTGTGGAATCCAGCGGTTTTTTGCTGCGCCGGTGTCGACGTGATACCTGTCGCGTGATGATTGACGTTTGCTTCCGGACGCGCGATCCTACACCCGACACGTGCCCGCGACTTCCCGGCAAGCGCGTTCACGGAGGAATCGCCCCGCGCTCCCGATGCATGCCGACCTGATCATCTCGCCCCACGGCCGATTGCTCCTGCGCGAGATGACGCAGCCGGACCCCGCGTCCGCATTCGAGGTTTCCAGGCCCCTAGCGGCTGCCTTTGCGGAAAGCGCCGCAGCGGGCCTCCTGTACCTGGCCACGCGCGAAATGCAGTCCACAGTGCCGCCGCCGCTCGATTTCGCGCGGCGATTCGCGTGCTCCTACCTGACGCGGCTCTGTCAGACGGCGTCCTCCGAAGTTGCGTGCGTCCCCGCAGCCGTTCCCCCGCCGACGCCGGCCGAATTGTCGACTCTCGTCCTGCAGGCGCCCCCCCTGCCGGGCTTGGAGTACCTCACTCCCGCCGTGCTGGCTGACTGGTGGGAATCGCTCGATCTCCACGTCCGCAACGAGATGCAGCGGCACGCCGCCGGGCCGCAGGCCTGGCTCAGCGCGCAGCACCCCGCCTGGCGGTTCGTGGGTCGGGTGACGTTTCATCTCGCCGAAAACAAGCGCGACCCGCAGCGCCCGTTCGCCTTTCTGGCGACGTACACCAGCCGCCTCTCGTCGCAGGGCCGCGCCCAGCACGAACCACTGGGACGCGCGCTCCAGCAATACGCGGGCGAGAAAAACCGGGCCGCCCTGCTCGCATTGCTCGTGCCCATCCAGCGCGCGGCCGAGAGCAGCGCACTCGCCCGCGAACTGGTCGAGAGCGAAGACGTGTATCACCCCCTTGCCTGGACGCCGCGCGAGGCCTACCGGTTTCTGCAGGACGTCCCGGTCTTCGAGCAGAGCGGCCTCATTGTACGCGTCCCCGACTGGTGGCGTGCCAGCCGTCCCCCGCGGCCGGTCGTCAGCGTCAAAATCGGCGGCCGCCCGGGAACAAGGCTCGACGCCGCGTCCTTGCTCGATTTCTCTATCAGCGTCACGCTCGACGGCGATCCGCTCACGCCGGAAGAACTGCAGACCCTGCGCGACTCGGTGGGCGGGCTCGTCATGCTCAAGGGGAAATGGGTCGAGGTCGACCCCGAACGGCTGGCCGAAGCGCTCGCTCACTGGAAGCAGGTCGAACGCGCAGCGCGACGTGACGGGATGTCGTTCCACGAAGGGATGCGGCTCCTGGCCGACGCCCCGCTCGACCGCGACACGGCGGCCGGACTCTCACCCGAGGCGCGCGAATGGGTCGGCCTGACAACGGGGGACGACGTCGCCGAGACGCTCCGCGGACTGCGCTCTCCCGAGACGCTTGCCAGCGCACCGCCCCCCGCGCTGCGGGCGCAACTGCGGCCCTACCAGCAGACCGGCGTCAACTGGCTGCGGTTTGTCACGGGCCTGGGCCTCGGGGCCTGCCTGGCCGATGACATGGGCCTCGGTAAGACAGTGCAGGTGATCGCGCTGCTGCTGCACGTCCGGCAGGAACGCGCAACCGGTCGCGACGCCAGGACAAATTCTACGGCCAGCCTGCTGATCGTGCCGGCGTCGCTGATCGCCAACTGGAAGGCCGAACTGGAGCGGTTCGCGCCGTCGCTGTCGGTCTGCTTCGCCCATCCGTCCGAATTGCCGGCCGGCAAAAAGACCCCGTCCCCCGGCGACGCCGACGGCCGCGATCTCGTAATCACAACTTACACCATGCTCACCCGGCTCGACTGGGTGCGCAAGCGGCAGTGGCGTCTCGCCATTCTCGATGAGGCGCAGGCCGTCAAGAACTCGGGCACCCGCCAGACGCGGGCCGTCAAGGAACTCCGGGCGACGGCGCGGATCGCCCTCACCGGCACCCCCGTCGAGAACCGGCTCTCCGACCTGTGGTCGATCTTCGATTTCCTCAATCCCGGCCTGCTCGGCAGCGCGCAGGCCTTCAGCAAGTTCGTCAAGCGGCTGCAGTCGCGCTCCCACGCGTCGTATCAGCCGCTCCGCGCGCTCGTCGGCCCCTACATTCTGCGGCGGCTCAAGACCGACAAGCGGGTCATCGCCGACCTCCCGGAAAAGACCGAAGTCAGCGCCTACTGCCCGCTCAGCCGTACGCAGGCCGCCCTCTACGAGCAGGCCGTGCGCGACCTGGCCCGGCGGCTCGAAAACGCAGAGGGGATCCAGCGTCGGGGGCTGGTGCTGGCGCAGCTCATGCGTCTCAAACAGATCTGTAACCATCCGGCGCAGGTGCTCGGGAACGACGACTACCAGCCCGACGAGAGCGGCAAGTTCCAGCGGTTGTCCGCGCTGTGCGGCGAACTGGCCGAACGCCAGGAAAAGGCGCTCGTCTTCACACAGTTCCGCGAACTCACCGCGCCCCTGGCGCAGTTTCTAGCGGGCGTTTTCGGGCGGCCGGGCCTGGTCCTGCATGGCGGCACGGCGATCGGCAAGCGCCGCAAGCTGGTCGAGGACTTCCAGCGCGACGCCGGTCCGCCGTTCTTCGTCGTCTCGCTCAAGGCGGGTGGCACCGGCCTCAACCTGACCGAGGCCTCGCACGTAATTCATTTCGACCGCTGGTGGAACCCCGCCGTCGAGAACCAGGCGACGGACCGCGCATTCCGCATCGGCCAGAAGCGGAACGTGCTCGTCCACAAGTTCGTCTGCCGCGGGACGGTCGAAGAGCAGATCGATGCACTGATCGCGGAAAAGACCGGCCTTGCCGAGGAACTGCTGGCGGGGGGCGGCGAGACGCTCCTGACGGAGATGGACAACGACCAGCTCCTGAGATTTGTTGCGCTCGACCTGCGAAAAGCGCTCGATGCCTGACCGCGCGCCGGTTGTGGGCAGACCATTCCGTTCCTGACGGTGAATTGTCTACACTCCGGCGCAGACAGAGCAGTTGTCTGCCGGTCACGGATTGGCGCCGCCACCTGGTTTCTGAGAAAGGAGTCTCCCATGAGCTGGTATTATTCATTTCGGCCGCACGTCAGCGCGGCG
>CAZWGW010000012.1:0-25669 GCA_964633565.1 uncultured Planctomycetaceae bacterium | reverse complement strand
CGTCGTCGACGATCTGCACGAAATAGAGGGCGGCGTCCACAGTCGACTTGACGAGTTCAAGGCCCCGCTCTGGACCGAGTACGGTGACGGCGGTCGCCAGGCTGTCGGCCGTGATGCAGTCGGGGGCGATCACCGTGGCGCTCGAGCGCGTCGTGAGCCCCAGGCCGGTTTGCGGGTCGACGATGTGGGAGTATCGCACTCCGTCGATCTCGACGAACTTGTACGCATCGCCCGACGTCGTCACCGCGCAGTTCGACAAGAGCAGCGTGCGGCCTTTGTCGTCCCCGCGCGGTTTGAGCGGCTCGATTTCGATCCGCCACGCGTCCCGGCCCGGAGGCGCGTCCCCCACAAGGATGTCGCCGCTCGCGTCAATCAGCACGCGGCGCAGGCCGTGTTCGTGGAAGATGCGCAAGGCCTCGTCAGCGGCGTAACCAATCGCAATCCCGCCGAGGTCGAGGTCCATCCCTTCCTGCAGCAGCTCCGCCGTCTGCTGCTCGACGTCGACGCGCACCTTCTCGTAACCGACGCGTCCAAGTGCCGCCTCGACCTCTGCCTTCGCGGGCGCCTGTTTGCTGCGGCGCGCCTTGCGCCACAGATCCACGATCGGCCCGACGGTCACGTCGAACGCCCCGTCGGTGCGCCGCGACAGTTCCAGCGCGCGTCCCAGGACGAACGCCAGTTCCCGGCTGACCTTCACCGGCTTCTCCGGTCCCGAATTGCGGCACAACTGCATCAGCTCGCTGTCCGGATCGTAGTCGCTCATGATCCGGTCGAGCGCCCGGAACCGGGCGTAGGCCGCATCGGCGGCGTTGTTTGCGGCCTCTTCATCCGCCGCGTATACTTGGATGTTGACCTGGACGCCCATGCGGATCTGCAGGAACTCGTACTTTTGCAGTTCCGGCTCCGCCGCCTTGACGGGCGACCCACTCCCGGCGATCAACGACGATCCCGCCAGGCACAGCCACCACAAGCTCGTTCGCCGTTGCGAAGCAATTCGGGTCGCGTACATAAGCGGGCGTGTCCAATCCACGAGGTTTCAGTCCATGTTCAGCGTACGCTGCCCCGGTACAGCCCGGCAAGCCGCCCTCGCCCTTTCCCTGCTCGGATTCTGTTTCGTCGCCGCCGCATCCGGCCTGCGGGCCGGCGAACCCGACCCGAAAGACCCGTACCTCCGCGACCCCGACAGCACCGCCGCGGCGCAAGCGGAGATGAAGCCGTACCGGCAGCGCATCCGCCACACCGACGTCTCGTTTGAAATGGTCCCGATCCCCGGCGGCGAGTTCGTCATGGGGAGCCCGGACGGTGAAGCCAACCGCGGCGACGACGAGGGACCGCAGCACAAGGTCCGCATCGAACCGTTCTGGATGGGGAAGTGCGAGGTGACCTGGGACGAATACGACACCTGGCGGCTGAGCCTCGACATTCAGCGCCGCAAGCTCGCCAACCGCCAGGCGGACGACGTCGACGAGCGGGCCGACGCCGTGACCCGCGCCACGAAGGAGTACCAGCCGATGGACTTCGGCATGGGCCGCGACGGCTTCCCGGCCATCTCGATGACGCAGCTTGCCGCCAAGCAGTACTGCGAATGGCTGACGGAAAAGACCGGCCAGTATTACCGCCTGCCAACCGAGGCCGAGTGGGAATACGCCTGCCGCGCGGGGACGACGACCGCCTACTCCTGGGGTGACGACGCCGAACCGATCGACGAATACGCCTGGGACTATGACAACTGTGAGGAGAGGTACCAGAAGGTCGGCAAGAAAAAGCCCAATCCGTGGGGCCTCCACGACCTGCACGGCAACGTCGCAGAATGGGTGCTCGACCGGTACGAGCCGGAGTTCTATGCGCAGTTCACTGGCGACGAAGCGGCGGCGTTCCCCGTCTGCCTGCCGAACGGCGATGAGTACCCGCGCGTGGTGCGCGGCGGCTCATGGATGGACGACCCCGACCTCCTGCGGAGCGCCGCCCGCGTGTCGTCGACCCCGGACTGGAAGATCCAGGACCCGCAGTTGCCGCAGAGCAAGTGGTACCTGACCGACGCCCAGTTCGTCGGCTTCCGCGTCATACGGCCGCTCAAGCGACCGGGCGAGGACGAGATCAGGAAGTACATTCTGTACCCCGACGTGCCGAAGGGGCTGGAGAACCGGCCGTAGGTGCAAAGCGGCCTTCAGCCAGAAGCGGGCGAGGTCGCACCCGTCACAATGTCCCCTTCGACGACGGCACCCCCTGCTGCCGGGGGTCGATCGCGACGGCCGCGCGCAGGGCTCGGGCCGTCCCCTTGAAGATCCCCTCGGCAACGTGATGGCTGTTGTCGCCGTGGTGCAGGACCAGGTGCAGGTTCATCAGGGCGTTGACAGCAACCGCCTGCCAGAAGACGTCCACCAGTTGGGCGTCGAACTCGCCGATCTTCTCGGTGGGGAACGCGAATTTGCCGACGTACCAGAATCGCCCGCTCAGGTCGACGGCGGCAGTGACAAGCGTCTCCTCCATCGGCAGCGTGATGCTGCCATAGCGGTTGATGCCGGCCTTGTCCCCCAGTGCGCGGGCCAGCGCCTGGCCGAAACAGATGCCGACATCTTCGACCGTGTGGTGCTGGTCGACCTGCAGGTCCCCCTTGGCGTCGACCGTGAGATCGAACAGCCCGTGCTTCGCCAGCAACGTCAGCATGTGGTCGAAGAAGCCGACGCCGGTCGTGATCTGCGACTGGCCGCTGCCGTCGAGTGACAGCGTCAGCGCGATGTCGGTTTCGGCCGTCTTGCGCTGGATCGAGGCGCTGCGGGGAGCGGGCATGGAGTGTGTGGACCTGAACTGGTGGTGGTTGTACACACTCGTTGAACCCGTAGCCGAAGGCGAGGGGTGAGTGTTGCCCCTTTCCCTCGCCTTCGGCTACGGGTTAAACGAGCGCACTGCATTGCTGTTGCGACTGGACTATTGGACGCCGGGCAATCGCGAGAAGCAATACTTCGGTGTGCCGCGGCAACCAACTAGACGATCTCGCGGAGGGCGGTGAGGAACGTGTCGATCTGTTCGTTGGTGCCGATCGTGATGCGCAGGCCGTCCAGAACGCCGCCCGACTGCTGCGGCCCGGGGGCGTGCGGGAACGCCATGTAGCGGACCAGGATACGACGGGCCTTGAGTTGTTCGTAAACTGCCCGGTGGGTGCCGGTCGGATGCGTCGCCCACACGAAATTCGCCTGACTGTCGACGACCGCAAAGCCCAGGTCGCGCAGCGCCTGCGTGAGGCGGGCGCGCGTGACGCGGATCTTGTCCCGCTGAGACGTCATCCAGACCTGGTCGCGGAGTGCGGCCTCCGCGCCGGCCAGCGACAGGGCGTCGCAGTTGTAGCTGTCCTTGATCTTCCGCATCCCGGCGATCAGGTCGGGGTGCGACACGGCAAACCCGAACCGCAGGCCGGCCAGGCTGTACGATTTGCTGAACGAGCGCGTGACCACAATGCGGCGTCCAGGTCCGGTTTGCAGGACCTCCATGCGGTGCGGTGCGTCGGCAAAGTCGCCGTACGCCTCATCCAGGACCAGCACGCCCCGCGGCGGAACAAGCGCGGTGATTGTGTCCAGCGACCACTGATTGCCCGACGGCGAATTGGGATTCGGGACGAACAACAGTCTGGACTGCTCGACGGCCGGGCGGACGGCGGTGACGTCCCACGACCAGTCCGGTTTGAGCAGGAGCCTCTGATGCCGCGCGCCCTGAATGTCGGCCAGCGTTTCGTAGAGGATGTAGCTGGGGTAGGGGGAACAGACAAGTTCACCCGGGTCAACGAACGCCCGTACGAGCAGCGTCAGGTTTTCGTCGCTGCCGTTGGCCGGGAGGACCCAGTCGGCGTCGAGGCCGAACAATTCGGCGGCCGTGCGGCGGAACGACGTCCCCAGCGGGTCCGGATAAAGGTTGAGCCGTGTGCGGGCGACCCGTTCAATCGCCTCCAGCACGCGCGGCGAGGGGGGATAGGGGTTCTCGTTCGTGTTGAGTTTGACCCAGCCGGCGTCCTGCGGCTGTTCGCCGGGGACGTACGATTTGAGGCGGTCGACGTTGGGGCGGAACAGGGACATGGACGATTCGGAGACACTCATACGGGAGGCCCGGTTCGCGCCAGGCGAACGTTAAGGCGTTAATTGAGCGGCTTTTCAGGAAAGAGCTGAATCTTCTCTCCCGAATCCATGATCAGCTCGCCCGCAACGACGTCTTCCGCATCGGCGCTGATGGTGAGGCAGGCCGCGCGGAGCAGTCCTCCTCCCTTATCGCCGTACACGCGGAAGACGTAGACGTCCTCACCCTCTTCCTCCATCGACCGGTCGTCATCATAAGTAAATTCCTGAATCTCCCCGATCCGCTCGACAATCACGGGGTGTTCTGCAATATCGGCGCGGACCTGATCGGTAAAGAGATCGGGAAACAGTTCAAACGTGCCTCCGTTGTCCAGGACAAGCTCGCCGGAGTAGGCCTGGTCGTTCCCCTCCTCGTCCGGCCAGCAGTCGGCCGAAATCGTTCCCGAGCCCAGGCTCCCCTCGATGCGGAAGATGTACGTCTCATCGCTGTCATGCATGACGGAGGCCCATTTCTCCATCTTGAATGATTGCACTTCGCCGATGTGCTCGCGAATGACCGGGTTGTCGGCCAGACCGGCGCGAACAGAGCGCGTCGTTTCGTCCAGGAAGAAGTTGAAGCCCAGCAGGCAAGCGCCGCCGCAGACCAGAAACCCGCCCGCGACGACGCCGGCGATCACGCCGACGATCAGCCAGGAATTGCCGGACTGCTTCCGCTTGCGGCGGCGCGGGAGATACTCGTCGCCATCATCATCGTCGTCGAAGTCTCGCATGCGGAACGAACTGTGGTTGATGCGCCGCGGCGCCGGGAGATTCTCCCCAATGGATGGACGGCGTCCACACGGGTGTATTGACGATACCAGAATGGATCAAACTTGCGGAGTGTTCGCGCGCCACTCAGCGCATCGGATCGGCGTGCAAGTCCGTGGCAGACTGCCGCAGTCGTTGCCAGTGTGGGCCGCTGAACGAAGATTCTGGACTCGCCTCGACCGCGACGTCCCGCAATTCCGGCGGGACATTGGCAGGAGCGTCGTCCACCCGCTCCACGTGCGCCCCCAGCAGCCGCAGCTTCGATTCCAGTCGCTCGTAACCCCGGTCGAGGTGATAGATGCGGCGCACGACTGACGGACCGTCGGCGGCCAGCGCGGCCAGCACCAGCGCAGCGCTGGCCCTCAGGTCGGATGCCATCACACTCGCGCCGCTCAGACGCGTGGGGCCGCTGATGATCGCGCTGGGCCCCTCCCGGCGGATCATCGCGCCCATCCGCGCCAGTTCCGAGACGTGCATGAACCGGTCGGGAAAGACCTTGTCGGTGACGATGCTGATACCCTCGGCCACCGTCAGCAGCGCCGTCAGTTGAGCCTGGACGTCGGTGGGGATGGCCGGGTGGGGGAGCGCCGTGCCGTCGACGGCGGTGAATGGGCCGGTCCCGTCCACGTGGATCGTCGTGCCGTCGATGCGCAGGCCGACCCCGATCTCGCGCAGCTTCTCGAGGATGGCGGTCATCTGGGCCGGGGCCGCATTGGCGACGTCAATTCGGCCCCGGGTGATGGCGGCGGCAATGAGCAGGGTCGCCGCTTCGATCCGGTCGGGGATGATCGAGTGCTCGCAGCCGTGCAGCGCGTCGACGCCGTCGATGTGCAGCGTCGGCGTGCCGAGCCCTGCAATCCGCGCGCCGCACGCGTTGAGGAATCGTCCCAGGTCGACCACCTCCGGTTCGCACGCCGCCGCTTCGACCGTCGTCGTCCCGGCAGCGAAGACGGCGGCCGACATCACGTTGCAGGTGCCGGTGACCGTGCTGCCGAACGGGCCGCCGAGATAGATGTCGGCTCCCTTGAGCCGCGCGGCTTCGGCGATCACGTATCCCCGCTCGATGCGGATCTCGGCCCCGAGTGCGCGGAGCCCCTTGAGGTGCAGGTCGATCGGCCGGTGACCGATGTTGCAGCCTCCCGGGAGCGAGACGCACGCCCGGCCGCGCCGGCCGAGCAGCGGTCCGAGGACGCACACGCCGGCCCGCATCCGGCGGACGAGTTCGTAGTCGGCGACGCAGGGCTGGCCGCTGACGCGGTCAATGCACAGCGCGCCATCCGGCTGGCGCTCGGCCCGCATCCCGAGTTGGGTGAGCAGCGCGCACTGCGTGCGGATGTCGGCGAGGTCCGGCACGTTGCGGAGCGTGCAGCGTCCGTCGACCGCGAGTGCGGCGGCCATGATCGGGAGGGCGGCGTTCTTCGCGCCGCTGACGGAAACCGTCCCGGCGAGCGGCCGACCGCCGCGTATGACGAACATGTCCATCCGTGGACCCCTGGGCGAGTGCAATCAGGTTCCGGCGCGCGGGCCGGAGCGGGGCGGGACTGTACCAGCCGAGGGAAAACGCGGGAAGACAAGGCTTGCAGGCTCGTCGTGACCGCATTTGTGCGGTCGGGCGCGCGAAGGCAGCCACAGCGCCTCCGCAGCCCCGTTCAATCGGGGCACTACGAGCGCCGGCCACCTACTCCTCATCATCCAGGATCGCCCCGCACTTGCGGAACAGCGCCTCCTGTTCCGGGTCGTACAGCGCGCCGCGCAGGTCGACGAGATAGAAGTCGACTCCGTCGATCTTCGCCCCCCGCAAGTCGGCCCGGCAGAGGTTGGCCTTGCGGATCTCTTCGGGGGACTTGAAGTGCTGCTCGTTGCAATCGTCGGTATAAAACCCGGTCCGCGTCCCTTCGGAGGCGATCGGCGTGATGAGCAGGCCGCTGCGGGAGGAGCCCATGTGGAAGGACACGCCGCGGAGATCGGCCCCGCGCAGGTCGGCCTCTTCCCAGTCGATCTCGCCGAGTTCCGCGCCGGACAGGACGGCTTTGCGGAGGTTGGCGCGCGGCAGGCTCGACCCGGTCAGGTGGGCACAGTTCAGTTCGGTGCCGCTGAGCTGTGCATCGGGCCATTCAACGTCTTCGAGGTCGGCATCGTCCAGTGTGGCCTCGGACAGGTTGGTTCGATCAAGAAGCGCTGAACGGAGATCAGCCTTCTCCAATCCGGCCTGAGACAGGTCGGCGTCGGTGAAATCTGTCTCGTCGAAGACCACGTCATGAAACGTGGCGCGGTGCAATGCCGCACCATGAAACCGTGCTCGCGTCAGATCGCATTCGCGGAACAGCGTTTCCTGCAACTGTGCCCGATCCAGGACGGCATCGACAAAGCGGGCCTTCCGGAATCGGGCGTCACGGATCGCGGCAGCCGTCAGATCGGCACGGCTGAAATCGGCGCCCTCCCCTTTGACGTGCTGCAGCACAGCCCCGCGCAATGTCGCTTCGCGAAACACGGCACAAAAGAGGGACGCTCGCGCTAACGGTGCGTCGATGAGTCGCGCGTTTGAGAAATCCACAACATCCAGGCTGGCATTGCTCAGGTCGACTCCGTCCCAGGCAACCCCCTGCAGCTAGGCGCCTGCGAGGCCTTCGATCCTCGCCCGGGTTTCCGGACGCCAACCCGGGATGATCCGTACCAGCAGGCTCGCGGCCATCGGCTGATATTCCTTCGTGCCGCGGTCCATGACACGCTGCAGATGCACCGTCGCACGATCGTCCGGCCTGAGCCGCTCGGCGACAGCCACCACCAGTTCGCTCGTCCAGCGCTGTTTGAGGACTGCGGGAGTGCCCCGCGCGGCAATTGCGCTGACAAACTGCTCAGCGCCGAGCATCAACTGCAGCACGCCGCATTTGAGCAGCGCGATCACATGGGCATCGCAGTGTTTGACGAGTCGCCGCTGTTGGGTGGCGGCGGCGCCTGTCAGATTGAGGAGCACGGCCAGCGCATACTGGCGCGCCGCGTCCTTTAACCTGTCCGTCGGCAGTGCGACGTCCAGTCGCTGCTTCAGTGCCGACTCCACGGTCGGCAGTTCGGGATGCGCCGCCAGTTCGTCGAGCGCGATCCGCCAGACCAGCGGCGATCCCGGCATCCGCGCCCAGTAATCTCCCACGCGCTGCATCACCGACCGGCACGATTCCGGGCACACGGTCAACAGGTATTCGATCAGCTCATCGCGCGACCACGGCAGGAGCCGCAGCGTCCAGCCGTCGATCTCCGCCGCGTCGGGGGCCGTGAAGACCACAAACCTCTCTGCCGCGGCCGCCAGTGCGTCGCTGAGCACCGGTTCGTCCAAGAACTGAATCCGCCCGGCATCGTCCAGCACTTCGGCGAGATGCGCCAGGGCCGTCGTCTTTCCCGAGCTTTCCTCGCCGACAATCATCACGGCCCCGGTGGCATGGTCCGCGCGGAGTTCCTCCACGACGGCGTCGAGGCGCACGCTCTCCCCGGTCGTCGGCGAGGCGACCCGCGGGGCGACGGGGGCGCGCTGGGCCGTGAACACGGCAAGCCGGCTCCGCAAGCAGAAGGGAGAGGAACTACGGCGGTCAGGTATTGTACACGGCCGAACCCGGCTCCTGCTCCGTCGGAGGGATTCCGGCGACAGTCAGGACTTCGGGCCTACTCTCCGAGTGAGAACAAGCGGGAGACGTCGATCGTGAATCCCGGAAGGACGACGGAATCGGCAATCTGACCCGGGGCGAATTCGCCGTGAACGACGTAACGACCATCCGAAAGTCGCAGGACGGTGACTTTTCGTTCCCTCGGATCGATCATCCAGTATTCGGGGATTTCTGCTTCCGCGTATTCCTCGCGTTTGGTGACGAGATCGCGGTGCCTGTCGCGCGGGTCCTCGCTGACGATTTCCATGAGAAGGTCGGCCCCGGAAAGATAGCGGTCGTCCGCACTCAGACGCTTGACCTTCTGAAAGATGACGTCCGGCTCACGGTATTTGCCCTCCCGGAGCCAGACGGGCAGGGGAGCATCCAGGACTTCGCCGCTCCCGCAGTCTGTCGCAAAATCTTCGAGTTGCCGAACGACAAACCGCTTGATCCGCTGATGGGCCACGGTCGGCATCGGGAGCACCTCCACACATCCGTCGGTGAACTCGACAATCCAGTTCGTGTCCAGCGCGAGATACTCGGTCTCCGTCCATTGCCCCTGATGAGGAAAGAAATACGCCATTTCCCACGTCGGCGTGCCGCGCCTGGAAAGCTGCGGCGGACTGCGAAAGATGGCCTCTTCCGAAAAGTCTGTCTCATTCAGGACGGCAGACATGGTCTCGCTCCAACTGCTGTGATCAGTCACTGCATGATATGGCGCAGTAACTCAGCCCACAATAGGCGATTTCATTCTCTTGAGCCGCGCCGCGCACGCGGATTGTCCCGCTGACCGCGCCGGCAATGCGCGTGAGCAGCACCGCCCAGTCCCTCGCATTGTCCCCCGGCGGTTTGCCGATGGCCGTCCAGTCCCCGCCCGTCACGCGCGGGTGCGAACCGGCCTGCAGTTCTCCGCCGGCGCGCGGACTGAACCATCGCACGTCGTAGTCGTGCCGGGGGAGCCTGACCTGGACCTCTCCCGATCCCTGCGGCAAGTACACCAGGTACACGTCTCCCGTCTTCGCCAGGCACCATGCCTCCACCCCGCGCACGATGTCGTCAGCGGATGTCATCTCCGCGAACGGCACGTGCCGCTGGAAAAACTCCGTCGCGAGCCGCGTCTGCCGGTACATCTCCTGACGGCTGCGGAAGTCTTCGCAATTGAGGTCGTTGTGCGGGAACTTATATCCGAAATACCACTCGCAGCCGGACCCGCCCGCCATCAGGTTGGCCCACAGAACTTTCGTCCGGACGTCGTCGTGCGTTGGATCGTCGGCGTCCGGCTTGACGCCGGTGTCGGCCGGGCCGAGTTCGTCGAGGCAGATAAACCACGGCCGGCCGGCTTCTTCCGAACGCTGCACCCAGGTCTTTGTGATTTTGTATACGTCGCCGCCGCTGACCTGCAGCGACGCCCCTTCGTACGCCGCGTGCCCCAGCAGCGGCGGGTACACCTTCTCATACCAGTTGTTGCCCGGGTGCGTATGGACCACGATCGGGTGTTGATAGTTGTCGAGATACCGGATGTATTCGGCAAACGCCTTCCGTTGTGCGTCGGTGTTCTCGCGGTCTGGAGCATCGGCGGCAGCGTCTTTGGGGGTGGAACCGTTCTCCTCGCCGATATTCCATTCGATCGCATGGTGATGTGCGAACCGCGCGATCAGTTCGCGGTAATAGAGCTTGCGCGCGTCGGCGAAGTCGCTTCGTTCCTCGACTTCGAACAGACTCTCGTTCTCAGTTTCCGTGAACACGAAATGCAGCAACATTCCGTTCCGGTCGAGGTGTGCGAAGACAGTTTCCCACTGGTCGAGCTTCGAGCAGTCGAACCGGTCCCGGACATCGGGAGACGTCCAGGGCCAGACATCCTGCCCATCGCCGGCGATGTTCAGCGTGACGAAGTACACACTGTTGACCCCCTGCGACGCCAGGTAATTCACTGCCCCAATGATTCCCTTCCCCTTTCCGCCTTGCCACGTCGGGTCTCCCTCGCGCCAGTCCCGAACGTGCGGCTCGAACGTATGCAGTCTTCCGCCGCGTGCTTCGCCAGGTCGCATTCCAACACGAAGCGAATCGGTCCCGTCGAATTCGGAGTATCCGAGCAGGTTCTCGGGGCTGTCGACCCCGGACTTGAGGTAGTACCGGCCGTTGCCCGACCAGCGCAGGTATCGCGAGCCAACGTATTGCAGGATGCCGGCCGCGCCGTCGTTGTCGGCCACGGTGAACTGACCGCCATTACCATCGCCCGGCAGAGCCGAACCGGAGTCTCTGTTGAGGGCAATATTCCTGCCGCCGCGCATCGCAACCGTGTACGACCACTCGCCGGGACGATCGGGGACAAAGTGCGCGCGCCAGACGTTGCCGGACTTCGCTCCGGTCTCCGCCGCCCTGCCGTCGGCGGCGAAATAGCCCGGAACCGCGTAATCAGCACCATTGCACGAGACTGTGACCGTCATGCGGACATCGCAAAACGGGTTCGGCTCCCCTTCTTCACTGGCCTCCGGCCCCTGCACGTCGAAAGTGACGACGTCCCAGACCCGATGACCCGTGGGCGGGATGAGTTCAGCCGCAAGTGACGAAGAACCGCAGCACAACGCAAGGCAACAGCAGACGATTGCATTTCGCGACGGCATGCAACGTTCTCCGGTTCAGCGACGTTTCGAATGGCGACTATCCATGAAACCGAGGTCGGGTGTACAGAATTCAGATTTGCCGGTCACTGACGATATCCTGCAATTGGTCTCTCACCGGCAAATCTGAATTCTGGACACCCGTCCCCTGGCGCTGTGCAACCGAACACAAGACTCCTGCCATCCGCTGCAGTTCCGCATCCGGCAGGGCATCGTAGAACGGCAGATAAATGATCTGCGACAGCAACCGACGGGCAATTGTCGGTACCAGATCGGCACGGCCCTCCGGCGGATCGACGACGATCATGCTTTGACCCTGCGTAGAGTCGAAGCCGTGTCGGAACAACTCGTCGCGAACCGCCTGGGGCTGGTCCGTCACAATGGGATAGACCCAGAACACGTGCGGCGTGACGTCGGCTCCGGGGCAGGCAAACAGACCCCGCAGTGCATCCGCCAAGCCCTTTCCGCGCAAAGCGCGGTGCTCCTGCCGAGTCGTCTTGAACGTCTGCAGCCGTCGGGCAAGCAACCGGAGCAACGGTGCACAGGGCTGTCTTCGGATCAGGCTGAACATCCGATCGGCGGGGAACCCGCGAACGAACGAATTCAGAAGCCGGTCATGGTCCCGGCCGACCAGACGCATCAGGGCGATCAAACACTGCAGAGGAGCGCGATACGATGCGGCCTTGAGCGCCATGTATTTGACGACACGTTGGAAGTACCCGGCGCGCGACTGGACCGGATACGTCGCCTGTCGCCGACGCATGTCGTCCAGCAGGCTGCGATCTCGCACGATGGCGATGGCACCGCCGAGCGCCGTGGCGGTCTTGATCGTGCCGAAACTGAACAACGACGCGTCAGCCTGTGGATGGCCGGAGTACTCCAGGCCGCGAAACGCCTGGGCGCAGTCTTCGACGAACAGCAGGTTGTGCTCGCGGGCCAAAGCGATGTGCGCATCGAGCGGCGCGGCGGTCCCGAACAGGTGTGCGATCAGTACGGCCCGGGTCTGCGTTGTGATCCGGGACGCGATCTGTTCGGGCGTCGGGAGGGCGCTCTGTGGATCGAGATCCAGCGGCACCGGGACGAGGCCGTGTTCCCGGATGATCCGCACCATGTCGGGGATCGTGATGGCGGAGACGAGGATCTCGCTTCCCGGCGGGAGCTTCGCGGCGGCCAGCAGCAGGTCAAACGCCGAGCGAACGGACAGGCACGCGAGCGCATCGCCGTCGTCCGACCATGTCTGTTCGACGGCAGCCTGAGCGGAGGCACGGTCCCAGCGGGTCAGACAGCCCGCCAGGGCGTACAGCAGGTCGGGCCAGGTGATGTCGAGGCGTTTGCGCGCCCACATGGGAGAGGGCGGAGGGTCAAGGGTCGAGAGTCAAGGGTGTGTGGTTGCAAGGCGAGCGTTTAACCCGCAGCCGCAGGCGAGGGGTCGTGGCGACACGTAACTTCCCTCGCCTGCGGCTAGGGGTTAAACGTACTTCTTCCGCAGTTGTTGATATTCATCGCGCAGCTCCGGCATTGCCCCGCGGCGGGTGGCGACCAGGCCGCCGACGTGATTGGCGAACCCGGCTGCCGATTGTAACGGCCAACCCTCCAGTTGGGTTACGATCAGTGCTGCCGTGAACGCGTCCCCGGCTCCGACGGCATCAACGACCACGACCTTGCGCCCGGGGACGTCGGCGCTGCCGCTGTGGTCCACCAGCAGGCATCCATTCTCCGCGCGCGTGATGCAGACGAGATCAACCCCGAAGTGGTCCTGCAGCGCCGTGGCAATCGCGAGATGGTCCTCCGTGCCGAAACCAAACATTCGCGAGACGACGGCCGCTTCTTCGTGATTCAGCTTGACAGCGTCGGCCTGATGCAGTGAGCGCTCGATCCGGTCACGGTCGTACCACTGCTGCCGGAGATTGACGTCGAACACAATCAGGCAGTCCAGGCCGGCGGCGTCGAGGACCGTATGGATTGTCTCACGGCTGACCGGGGAGCGCTGCGCCAGCGTGCCGAAGCAGATGGCGCTCGCCTCGCGCGCCGCCGACAGCAGGTTCTCTTCCGGGTCCAGAAAGTCCCATGCCGCGTCTTCGTGGATCGTGTATTGCGGATGGTGCCGGTCGGAGACGTCGACGGTGACACGACCGGTGGGGTGGTCGGCGTCGCCCTGCACGAGGCCGGTGTCGAGACCGCGCTCGACGAGGTACGCCCGGAGTTCGTCCCCGAGTTCATCGTATCCGACGCATGAGGCGACCAGCCCGTGGCACCCGAGCTGCTGTGCCTGGAAGGCGACGTTGGCAGGAGCGCCCCCCGGTCGGCGGGAGTCGGGAAAGACGTCCCACAGCAGTTCGCCCAGCCCAATCACGATTGGTCGGTCCGGCGTGCTCATGGCCGATTCATGCTACCACGTCGGATCGTGCCTCAACACCGACCGGCAGTTTCCGTTTTCGATCGCCGCACTTACGATGCGGCCACCGATGCGAATTTCAATTATCATCCCCACACTCAACGAAGCCGAGCGGATCGAAGCGACGATCGCGTGCACCCGCGCGCTGGGGCCATGCGAGATCATCGTGGCCGACGGCGGGAGCGCCGACAGCACCCGCGAACGGGCGGCCGGGGCCGATCTGGTGCAGCAGGCGCGGCGGGGGCGCGCGGTGCAGCAGAATGCCGGCGCGGCGGCGGCCCGCGGCGAAGTGCTGCTGTTCCTGCACGCCGACTGCTGGCTCGAACCCGGAGCGCTGGAGGCGATCGAAGCCGTCCTGGCGGATCCGCGGATCGTCGGGGGATGCTTCCGGCAGACGATCGATGCACCGGGAGTCGCGTATCGGCTGCTCGAATTCGGCAATGCACTCCGCGTGCGGACGCTCCGCTGGGCCTACGGCGACCAGGGGCTGTTCGTGCGGCGCGAGGTGTTTACCGCGCTCGGGGGTTTTCCGGAATTGCCCTTCCTGGAGGATCTGTATTTTGCGAAGCGCCTCAAGCGGGCAGGCCAGTTCCGATTATTGGCGCAACGCATCCACGTCAGCCCGCGCCGCTGGGAACGGACCGGTGTCCTCCGCCAGACGCTGAGCAACTGGCGGGTGATTACGCTGGCGCACTGCGGCGTATCACCGGAACGCCTGGCGCGCCAGTACGTGGACGTGCGGTAGCGGTTACTTTTCCGAAATGCAGTACAGCCTTCGGAACGTCCGCAGGAAGATCTCGCCGTCCGAAATCGCCGGCGTCGAGTTGCTGTTCTCACCCAGCGTGTTCTCGGCAACGACCTCGTGCTTCTCAGGGTTCGGCTTGAAGACGCGCGTGATGCCATTCTGCCCCGTGACGTACAGGTTGCCGCCGGCCAGGACGACCGACCCCCAGTGCGAACCCTCGGACGTCCGATGTTCCTGCCACAGCACGTCCCCGGTCTCAATGTCGATGCACTGCAGCGCGAGGCCGCTGTCGGCATTGGCCATGAACAGGTGCTTGCCGATCACGACGCCGCTGCCGATCCGTTGCGGGTTCCGCTCCACGCGCCACAGTCGATTGGTCGAAGTCACGTCCCCCGCGCCGCCGAGTCTCGTGCCAAATGCCGGACCGTTAAAACCTCCCATGATGACGGCGATGCCATCCCCGAGCATCGGGGACGTGTAGACGAGATCGTGCGCCCCGCTGCTCACGCCGTCCACCCACCACAGCACTTCGCCTGACTCGGGATCATAGGCCGCGGCGCGCGTCGGCAGGCCGCACAGGATCTGATCGCGGCCGTCGACCTGAATGATGACCGGCGTGGCCCAGGAACCGACGTAGCGTTTCCCCTCGCTCGCGCTTCCTCCCGGCTCCGGCGTCTCCCAGAGCGTTTCGCCGGTCTTGAGGTTGAGGGCCGTCATGAACGTCCGCTCGCCGGGACCACACAGGTGAATCACTTTGTCCTGGTAGATGATCGGCGACGAGCCCTGCCCCCAGATGTGGTCGAACTCACCCAGGTCGCGCGACCAGAGGGGGTTGCCGTCGAGGTCGTAGCAGTGCATGCCGGCGGAGCCGTACCAGGCGATGATCCGCTCTCCGTCGCTGACGGGAGTGGAGGGACAGTGCGGGTTGGTGCCGTGCGTCCGTTCTCGCTTGTCATAGTTCACCGTGCGCACCCAGAGCTGCTTGCCGTCTGTTCTGTCAAAGCAGAAGAGATGCCGCTGTGTGCCGTTGTCCTCCGGGCTCGTGACGAATACGCGCCCCCGGACGACGATCGGGCTGCTGTTGCCGTCGTCGGGCAGGTCGACTTTCCATTTGACGTTCTTGTCCGGTCCCCATTCGGTAGGAAGACCGGTCTCGTCGGAGATGCCGTTCCCGTGGGGACCGCGGAAGGCCGGCCAGTCGGCGGAATGGGCGGCACCGAACCCTGCGACGATGACCAGCATGCCGGCGGTGAGACTTCGCAACCTCATGGTGTGACTCCTGATGACAGTCGACAGGGGCGCGGCCGAAATGGCGGCGCGCGGGAGGGCGGAGTGGTCGGCCGCCCGCCTCGGCCGCGGTTCGCCAGAGTATACACAGCGGGTGATTGTTTGCGGACTGTGAGGGGCATGTGCGGCTACGGCGCTCATTCAGCGGGCTGACGCCCGCCGCTCGCCGGGACGCGCACAAGGTCATAGAGCACGTCGATGAGATCGATCGCACGTTCGCCCAGGTGCGTCTCCAGCACGACGTGCAGCTTGCGGATCGTCTCGCGCTTGCGGTTGATCGCTTCGGCGGCGCTGATGACCCCCCGGTGGTTCAATTGTCCGCCGGTGCCAAACATGCTGTACAACTCGTCGACGTCGTCGCGGCTCCAGCCGGCGAAGAGCTGCGGCCGCTCCCGCAGGACCTCGCTCACGGCGGGGTTCGTCGCCACATCGAACGGCCGACCCCCGGCGACAGGAGTGTCGGCGGCGGGCGGTTCGCCGGCCGGCAGAGGAGGCGTCAGCAGTTCATCAACCGGTACGTCGAGTGCGGCCGCGACCTTACCGAACGTCGTCGTATGGGGCCGGGACGTGCGGCCCCGTTCGAGGTTGTAGACTGTCGTCCGCGAGAGACCGGCCCGGTCGGCAAACTCCTGCAGGTCCCAGCCGCGGCGGATGCACTCGGTGCGGATGCGGCACGCAATCCGGCGGTTCTCACCGGGGGTGTCCGGGGACGAATCGGGAATGGTCACGGGAAAACCTCCGGCCGCTTGTGCAAAAATTTTCAAAAATGATTAAATATACACTTGTTCACATACTCGCGGAATGGTAACATGGGCCGCATCAGGCGTCAATCGGACATTCGCGCTCTGGACAAACATGAGCGCAGGCTGAACGAACTCAGCCGGTCGAGGCGCCACGGAGGGGGGCGGTGGGCAGGGACGCCGACCCGTTGAGGCTGCCGCAGGAGGCGGTGGGCGTGCGCCAGGAGGCCGGACCTCAACGGGGCCTCGCGGCTGATTGAATACCGGGCCGAGCGCCGGCGCTGGACACGTCGCGCGCGAAGGGGAATTCACGACGAAGAGGTGGGGACATGGTCAGGATGGCTCGCTTTTCTTCCGACGACCCGGGCTGGGTCGATCCCGATGACCGGTTCGCGGACCGCCGACTCGACGACGAGGCAGACTGCGACGATCCGCGCGTCCGCCAGCCACGCGCCTTCCGTCGTCGGAGCCGCCCGAACCTGCCCCGCGTGCCTGATCCCCGAGGCGTTCAGGCCACGGCGGTGCACCCGCGCGCGAAACCGCGGCCGCGCCGTCGTGGTTGATGCGTGACTCAAATTGCCGCGATGAATCGTGGGAGTGAGGTCCATGGCACAACTGGAAATCCGGAAGCAGATCTCGATTTTTGTCCCGTTGTCCGACTGGCGGGCGATTCGCCAGGAGGCCGCGCGGCTGCGAATTCCGATGACGGAACTGTGCCGCCGCTGGATGCGGCCGGAAATTGTGCAATTGCGCCGCCGGCCCGAAGCCGTGCGCGAGGAGGGGGCTGATGAGAAGTGTGACATACTTTCCTGACGAACCGTTTCCGGCTGACGCATCGCGGCGCGCGACGGCAAAGTCAGGGCGTCGGCGCGGCGCCGGAAATCCCAACACGCGTCGAGACAGGGACCAGCGCTGCGTGCCACATCGGGAACAGGATGCGTGCCGTCCGCTGCGCCCGAACGCGCGCCGTGATCGTTGCCGTCACGTCCGGCGTCGCGGCTATCCGAGCGACCTGACCGACTCGCAGTGGCAGCGGCTTCAGCTCCTGCTGTCCCGGAATACGGGCACGCGGCGCGCCGGGTCGATCAATGTACGCGAAGTCCTGGACGGTATCAGCTACCGCTGGCGCTGCGGCTGCACATGGCGCATGCTGCCGCACGATTTCCCCCCGTGGGAGACGGTCTATGGCTACTATCGGAAATGGCGCAGGATCGGGATTCTGTCGATCATCCGCGACGCGCTGCTGCGCCGGCATCAGTCGCAGCCTGGTGACCGGGTCCGACAGACGGACCGATCGTTGGAAAGGTCTCCACACCGACCAGCAGGGAACGGACTCCGATCTCGTCTCCCTGCGGCACGCCTCGCAACAGGCATGGTCATCAGCGGTTGGGAGCAGCGACCGCACTCATCTCGCTGACGCGAGTTCGCCTTCTCAGACCAATCGCCCGCGCAATTTGACCGAGTCGATGAAAATCCGCGCGGACCAACCTTTACTCCACCATGCTGCGTGCGCCACAATGCGCCAGGGCGCATCATTTGTGATTCGATTGCTGCTCCCCACCTGTTGCGCCGCACGGAACTTCGTTCAACACGGTCACGGCGCGGCGACGAAAGGGGACCTCAGACAGGCATGGCGTCACGCAAGAAAAAGGGCCGGCCGCGTGGGCTCACCAACGACGACCGGGCGGCTTTGCGCGAGGTGCTGGGGCACCTCAATTTTTCCGGCGGCAAGCGTGAACCGGCGTTTCTGTCGCGGCTGAACCACTTGTGGCTGCTGGCGCCCGATTCCGGCAAGGCGAGCGGCCTGGCGGAGTTGCTGCGCAAGGAACTGGCGACGCTGGAGGGCGGCTCCCCCGCCTTTGCCGACTGCGCACAGGCGCACGCGGTGATCGGGCTGGCGCTGGAACAGACGTTGCACGCGTACCGCACGCACCATTCGGACCTGCTGTTCCATCTCGAACCGGCCGAGATCGAACAGCCCTTCATGCTGGGATGCCTGTTTGAGGCCGTGTTGGCGCAGGGAAGTCCGTGGAACGAAACCGAGCGGGTGGTCGCGGGAACCGTCGCGCAATTGAATGATTACGTCGGTTACCGCCCGATCGCCGTGCTGGAAAACGGCCGGCAGATGGAGTTGTACCCGCATGAACGGTTCCGGCCGTTGCCGGTGTTTGTCGCCGGGGCAGGTATCGCCGCGGGCCGGTATCACGACCTCGTCGCGCGGACCATTGCGTTTCTCGACGAAGCACCGGCCGAATTGCTGGAGGAATCGCACTTTCACCGCACGCAACTCGACGAGATCGCCGTCGATCTGCGGGCGCACGACCACCTGCATCCCGTCAACAAACGCACGAACTACATGTTCGGCGAATGGGACCCGCACTGCATCGACGTCAAGGGGAATTACCGGCGTTTCGTCGTCCGGAAAATCATTCTCGACGCACTGGCGGACTGGGTTGAGCAAGGCCGTGGACCTCGCGAGGAGCGGTTGTTCGACGCGGCCGCAGCCCTGTGCGGTACGATGCTCATGGCTTCCTCGATCAGCGGGTCAAGCCCCGATACCCACAATTCCACCGTCTCGCTGACGTCGCTGCTCCCCGTGGTGGCCAGACGCCGCGACGCGTTCTATTCGCGGCTCATGGAACAGGTGTCCGGAACACGCGCTAAACGCCTGCAGCGCGAGGAGCGCAAGACCCAGCAGCCGTTCGGGCACGTCCGGCAGTATCTCAATATGCACCTGGCCCAGTACGGCGCGCGGCAGGTGCAGCACCGCGAACTCGCCTGCCTGTACGCGCGGATGGGGTATGTCGAGGCGGCGCGCGAACAGGCGGCGGCCATCCCGGCGGCGTCCATCCGGTTCGAATGCGAGTTGCAGTGTCGGACCGCCGCCGCGACGCTGCAGCTCCGCCAGGGAAAACTCGCCGACGCAGCCGGCCAGATCCAGGAACTGGAGGGCATCCTCCAGCGGGGGATCGCATGCGGTGCGATCGCCGATCCGTGGAACTTCCTCGGATTTCAGGGACAGTTTCCGCTGTTCGCCTCGCGCGAAGACACGATCCCCGACAACCGGATCGAAACGCTGCTCGAGTTGATGGAAGGCGTTTTTGTCGTTTTCGCCCGGGGACTTGCCGAGGCGGCGGCCGGAGGGAACCACGCATTGCAGGAGCAACTCTCCGCGCAATTTGAACGGCTCGCCCGCTGGTGGGACCGCTTCGGCAGCGACGTCATCGAGGACCTGCCCGACGTCCCCGGCGAGGAAAGCTGGGAAGCCGCCGTCAACGTGGCGCAGGCGCTCGCACAATGGCGGAGCGCCGGCACGGCGGCCGGCGACATGTCGTTCTGGCGGCAGCACGTCGAGCGCTTTGCCAGCGCGCCGGCCTACGCCCAGGTCGTCGAGGCGCTGCTGGAAAAACAGGACCACGTCGCCGCGATGGGCCTGCTCATGCAGTGGCTCAGCCAGATCGATGAAGTCGGCTTCGAAAGCAGCGCGGAATCGATCTTCTCCCTGCTGATCCGCTGGATGCGGCTCGTGACGAACCGTAAGGCGGAGGCCGACGGCGCACGTGCGGCGGTCCTCTGCCGCCTGTTCGATTATCTGGAGGCCAACGCCGAGGAATACTGGACGATCCCCCGCCTCGATGCAACGCGGCGGCGCGCGGACCGACCCGACGCGGCCCGCGAGGCGACGGAAGCGGAGGGCGAAGCGGCGGACGAGGCGGACGAAGACAATGTGTTCGGCGCGGCCTATGAGGGAGTGGTCTACAGGGACAGCGCTGACGACGGAACGTGGGGCGACACGCTCGAGGATGAACAGGGTTTTCGCAATACCGAGTTTGAGGTCATCAACCGCGAGCTCGAGCCGCGATTGAAATTCCTGAATGCGGTCGGCCAGATGTGGCAGATGGCGGCCTGCGCGCTGGCGTCGGAACGGCAAGGCCAGGCCCCCGGCGCGCCGGCCGAACTCGGCCCGCGGACGACGGACGCGGTCGACGGCTGGCGCGGCCAGCTTGACGCCTGGGACGCGGGATTGCTGCAGCTCATGCACGCCGTCTGGGAACGCGACATCGCCGCCCCGGCCGGCGACCACGATGCCAACGTCGAGTACGATCTCCAGACCCAGGTCAAGTTTTACCTCCTTAACCAGATCATCATGACGCTGGTCTGCCTTCGCAACGCGCGGCGGCTGCTTTCCGGGTTCGCGACGGCCGAGGTCTCCGACAAATCCGACGACGATGAACAGCTCGTGGCCCACATGTACGCCGCCGTCCTGCGGCGCGATGCGACCGCCGTGCGGCAGCAGCTCCCCGGATTGTTCAAGTGGCTGGAGCGTCAGCCGCTGCTTTATGTGCCGTTCGATCACGGAGGCCGTCCCGACGCCCTGCTCCGCACGCAGAGCGTGCAGTCCGTGATTCGCTTCCTGCTCAAGCAGTTTCCGGCAATGGGCCTGCTGCGTGAAGGGTGGCACGTGCTGCAGGCGGCGTTCCGCATGGAGCGGCGGTTGCGGCCGGAAGGCCAGGCCATCACCGAGTTCGACAGGCTGTTTCACATCTCACTCCGCAGCTCCCTGGAAACGCTCCTCGATTCCGCCCGCCGCTGGCGCACCGGCCGGTTCAGCCACGACGAGCTGATCGACATGGTCAGCGAACTCGTCGACCCCTATCAGTCGCTCTGGCTCAAGCACAGCAGCACCATGCGGCTTTCCTCCGTCGACGCCATCCGCACCGGCGACGACCTTACGGAACTCTCCGCGTTCATCCACCTCTACGGCTCGGAGCTGTTTCACGCCAGCCAGCTCACGCTGGGTAATGTGCGGGCCATCCTGCACAACGGCGTCGACTGGTTCCTCAACTATCTCGAGGAGAATGAAGACCCGCTGCGGCCAATGCGGCTGCTCGCCGACCTGCGCAGCGCCAAGATCGACCGGGACGACGCCCAGTGGTGCCTGGAAACGATCTACTCCGTGGTCGTGGACCGCTTTGACCGCTTCCTGGACTACAACACGACCACGACGCAGTCGGACTACGGCGAGATGTTCTTCTGCCTGCTGGACTTCCTGCGGGTCGAGGCGCGCTACGACCGCGACGCCTGGAACATGCTCCCGCTGACGATCGTGCACGAAATGCTCGCCCGGCACGGTCGCGACGAAGCCGCCGACGCCTGGTCGGCGACCTTCGAGATGCAGACGGCCGACCTGGCCGCACAGCACCTCGCCGAACTGGCCATGCTGGAGAAGCGACACGGCATGCACATCCCGACCGTCCGCGATCACCTCAACGAGCGGTTCGTGAAGCCGCTGGCGGTCAATCGCATGGTCTCGCTGGTCGGCCCGGCGGTGCGCGACGCCGTCGCCGGACGGCGCTCGTCCCGCGCCTTCCGCCGGCTCAGCACCGAAGTCAACCGCTACCTGGCCGATTCCTTCGGTTCGGGGGTCGACGTCCCGGCCTGGCTGCGGACCCTCGAGCACGAAGTGGACGAAGTGACTCGTCCGGCCGACGGGGGGAGACCGGGCATGGAAGCGCCGCTGGCGCTGCCTTCCGTGGTGCTCAGCCTGCGGGACTTCCGGCAACAACTGCGGAGCTGGCGCGAACCGCTGACGCCCTCCAGCGCCCGGCGGACCGGCCCCCAGCCGCGCCGGCCCGGCCGCAAACCCTCGAAACCGAAAGGCGACCCGCGCAAGGAAGGCGAAGCGTAGACCAGTTCTCGTTGCCGAAGGCGTATCCGATGGGCATCAACATCGTCGTGTACGCACTGACCCGGTGACGGCAGCCCTGCCGGCGACGCGCGGAAAGCGCTGCACAGCCTCCCGGAACGTCAGTCCTCCTCCTCGACCTTCTTCGCCGACGCCACGATCTTCTGCTGTTCGTTCGGCGGCACCAGCTCGTAGTGGCTGAATTCCATCGAGTAGGAGCCCTGACCCCCCGTCATGCTCGACAGCGACCGGGCGTAGGTCATCACTTCGGCCAGCGGGGCCTTGGCGCGGATCACCTGGAAGCCCCCCGGCGCGTTGTCCATCCCTTCCATACGGCCGCGGCGGGTGTTGAGGTCGCTGGTGATGTCCCCCAGCTTGTCGCCGGGGACGACGATTTCCATGATGACGATCGGCTCCAGCAGCGCCGGCCGCGCGAGTTCGAAGACCTTCTTGAAGCAGCGGCTCGCCGCCGTCTTGAAGGCCGCCTCGTTCGAATCGACGGGGTGGTCCTTGCCGAAGAACAATTCCACGACCACGTCCTGCACGTGGTAACCCGCAATGACCCCCTGTTCCATCCGATCCTTGATCCCCTTTTCCACAGCAGGGATGAAGTTGTTGGGGACCGAGCCGCCGGTCACCCGGTCGACGAAACAGTAGTTCGTCGCGGGGTCGTAGTGGAACTTGCGGATGCTGGGGAACCGCTCGTCGTTGAAGTACTCTTCCGGGTTGATCCCCTGCGGCAGATGCGAAATCCTGAAGTGCACTTCGGCAAACTGACCGGAACCGCCGGACTGCTTCTTGTGCCGGTAGAAGTCTTCCGCCGTGCCGTTCACCGTCTCCCGGTAAGGGACTTTGGGCTGGTGAGTATTGACGTCGACCTTCTCGCGGCGGTGGAGCCGGTTCTGGATGAGCGAGAGGTGCAGTTCGCTCATGCCATTGATGACCATTTCCTTGGTCTGTGCGTCGCGGCGGACGTAGAATGTGGGGTCCTCTTCCTCGATCTTGTGCAGCGCGCCGGAGATCTTTGACTGGTCGGCCTGCGTCTTGGGCTCGACGGCAAGGCCGCTCATCGGCGTCGGGAACTTCAGCGGCGGCATCACGACGCCGTCGGCCCCGTGCGTGATCGTGTCGCCCGTCCTGAGTTCCTCCACCTTGACGATCGCCGCGGTCTCGCCCGGGCCGAGGTCGGTGACCGCGGCCGTCTGCCCCCCCTGCACTTCCAGGAGTTGCGCCACCTTGACCGATTTGCCGGTCCGCTCCAGCCGCACGCTGGCGTCTTTCTTCAGCGTGCCGGAGTAGATGCGGATGTAGCTCATCTTGGCGACGAACGGATCGATCCGCGTCTTGAACACCTGGGCGACGAGCGGGCCGTCGGCTTTGGGTTCGATGGCGACCTCCGCCTCCCCTTTCATGGCCTGACGGGGGATCGCGACGGGTGCGGGGGCGTAAGCGCCGATCGCCTCGAGCAGTTCCGCCACGCCGACGTCCTTCCGCGCGCTGGTGCAGAGGATGGGGATCAGCGTGCCGGCGGCGATCGCCTTGGTGATCGCGCCGTTCAGTTCCTCGGGGGTGAGCGATTCGCCTTCCAGGTAGCGCTCCATCAGGTCTTCATCGGCCTCGACGGCGGCATCGAGCACCTGCTGCCCGGCGGCCCTGGGGTCGACCGTCGTCCCCGCGGGGACGCTTGCCGGCACGTTGATTGTGCTCACGACGCCCGACAGTTTCCCCCCCAGTCCGACCGGCACATTGAGCAGCGCGCAGGCGTTGCCGAACGACTCCCGCAACGACGCGATCAGCTTCTCGAAGTTGATATTCTCGATATCGCACTTGTTGATCACGATCATCCGCGCGAGGCCCGCTTCGCCCGCCCGCTGAAACATTTTCCGCGTGTTGACTTCGATGCCGGCCGAGGCGCTGACGACGATCACCGCCGTCTCCACGGCCCGCAGCGCGCCGATCGCCTGGCCCACGAAGTCGGGATAACCGGGGACGTCGACGATATTGACGCGGTGTCCGCTGTGGGAGAGGTGGCAGACGGCGGAGGTGATGGAGTGTTTGCGTTCTTTTTCGTCGTCTTCGGTGTCGAGGAGGCTGGAGCCTTCGTCGACGGAGCCGGCCCGGCTGTTGGCCCCGGTTTTGAAGAGCATCAGGTCCGCGAGCGTGGTTTTGCCCACGGCCCCGTGCCCGACAAGTGCAACGTTGCGGATGGTCTCCACCGGGAATCTGGCCATTGCGTCGCCTGCTCGGTTGTATTTGCGGAGGGTGAAGGGTGCGCGCGGATGTTCCGGCGCAAGCCGCGTGTTGAGTCCGGGATGGTACCGCGCGCGGGGGGAATTCGCCACCAATGGGACGGGGTGTGCGCCACGTTGCGGGCGTGTGTGCAACGGGAGTGATGAGGGGAGGGGGCGGTGAGCGGATGAGGGGATGCCAGCGTTTCTCCTGCAGGCTTGCGAAACGGTTGACAGCGGGTTTTTCGGCGGAAAGCGGGCAAGGGTACAAGAATCAAGGGTAGGGAAATTCTTTAAGGGGCTGGGGCGTCGCGGGGCGTGGGGGATCGTCTCGCATGCATGTCCGTGGCCTGCCGGCGACGACTGAGCGGGGGACGGGCAAGAATGCAAGATTGCAAGAACTCCAAGGTGGGGGGACAGGGGGGTGAAATCTTGAGCCAGGAGGCGGGGCGCACCGGGAACAGACAGGAACATCGATGACAGGAACATGACGGCTGGTCCGGGTCTGGTTTTTCCGTGTGCGGGGCTGCGTGCCTATTGTGCACTTTTGTTTAGTTACCGCGTCAACAGCGAACAGCCGCGGATGCATATCCGCGGACGAAGCGACGCGTTGCTTCCGACGACACACGCCTCGCCCGGACGTGTGGCCGTGGTGCGGAATGACATGCGACCCAGGGCCGATGGATTCGCGGACGGCGGCCTCGGTCGGCGGGCACGCGTCTCGCCCTCAGCCCGATGGTGCACGGAATCCGGGTAGCAAGGGCGAACCGCCCCCATGGCTGGACTGTCTCCCCACCAGGCGCTGGCGACTGGCATGCCTCATCCATATCCGCCACCATTTTCCTGCCGTCCCTGAAACGTCCGTACCCGAGTGCAGCCGACCAACGCGACCGCGGCCGATGTTGCTCACAATCTCCACCACCCACGCCCCCGCCACCGACCTCGGCTTCCTGCTGCACAAGCACCCCGACCGGTTCCAGAGCTTCGACCTGAGCTTCGGCCGGGCGCACGTGTTCTATGCCGAAGCGGACGCGAATCGCTGCACGGCCTGCCTGCTGCTGGATGTCGACCCGGTCGGCATGGTCCGCGGGGCACGGCGCGAACAGAGCTTCCTGCTCGGGCAGTACGTCAACGACCGGCCGTACGTGGCGTCGTCGTTCCTGAGCGTGGCCATCTCGCAGGTGTTCGGGACGGCGCTCGCAGGGAAATGCAAGGACCGGCCGGAACTGGCGTCGACGCCATTGCCGCTCACGGCAAGGATTGAAGTTCTGCCAGTCCGTGGGGGGGAGGGGCTGCTGCGCGACGTGGTCGGTTCCCTGGGATATGAGGTCGAGGCGACTCAGCATCCGCTCGACCCGCAGTTCCCGGAGTGGGGGGAGAGCCCGTACTTTTCGGTGACGATCCGCGGCACGAAGACGCTCTCGGAACTGCTGACGCACCTGTATGTGCTGGCGCCGGTGT
>CAZWGW010000011.1:14226-25673 GCA_964633565.1 uncultured Planctomycetaceae bacterium | reverse complement strand
TGGACCATCAGGTCCAGTTGCCGCCGGGTGGCGGCCAACTCGTCCAGGCTGGTCGCATGGGCTGCCGCGAGGGCGTCGAACCGGCAGGCGGAACACGGCGCCTGGGCGTGATACGGCGTGGCCCCGCAGCGGGGACAGCGTTCCGGCGGCCGCCGCCCTGCCGGCGGACTGCCGCGATCGGCCGCCCGAAACAGGGCTGCGAGAATCAGCCCGATGGTAATCCCGACGCCCACGAGGATGACCACAGCGCACAGGAAGAATTCGCCCATAACTGCTGCACAGCAGGGGTGAAACGGTCAGCCATTCCGGCAGGCGGGGATCTTCCGCCAGTATAACGCGACAAACCGGGCTACCGGACTTTCACATCCCGAGCACCCCCGAATCGTCCTCAAAGCCCGGCGATCGCATCGCCGGGTCCGTCGCGCCCCTCCTCCCTCTCCCGCTCCAGATCCCACACCCGCTTCATCCGCCCCTGCGTCTCGTGCCGCACGACCATGTGTTCCCGCGGGATGTCCGGGTCGGGGCCGATCGGTACAATGCCTGTGGGTCGAGTTCCATTCCCTCTGTCCCGGAGCCCGCTCCGGACTCGCGCATGAAGATCCGCATCGCCTACAAGATCGGCCTGCTGGCGTCGGTGCTCGTGTTTCTCGTGGCATTTATCGTCGGCTTCAGCGTTTACAACAAGGCGATGACACTGCTCAAGGAGCACGAGCGGGTCGACCTGCGGGACGAGACCAACCTCCGCGGCAAGGAGTTGCTGCAGAAAATCGCGCAGTTGCGCGAGGACGTGCTGGATCTGGCCGGGTCTCCGGAGGTGCGGGGTTACGTCCGCGCCCGGAAGGCGCGCGGGACCGAAGCCGAAGGACTCGATCCCGAACAGAGGTTGACCGAGACGGAATGGCGGTCGCGGCTGCAACAGCGGTTCTTCGAACTGTGCGACGGTGCGACCACTCCCCGACCTTATCTGCAGGTACGGTTCGTCGGCATCGAGAACGACGGCTTGGAGATCGTACGAGTCGCGCCGCAGGGGGACAATGATCCCCCCCAGTTCGCCGCCACCTGGTTGACCAGCGCCGAGACGCAGTCGGACCGCACGTACTTCCGGCTGACGCAGGAGTCCCACCCCCAGGAAGTGGTCCTCACCGACGTGAAATGGAACCGGCACAAGGACCCGGAGACCGGCGAAACCGTGGTCGATCCGGACCGACCGGTGATGCGCGCCGCCGTGCGCGTGGACGACGCGACAGGACAACTGTTCGGCATCGTCGTGATCGATCTGGATTTCGACGCGATCCGTGAGGACCTGGCGGGCTCCGCGCGGCACCTTGTGTACCTGACCGATGCGAAGGGAGACGTCCTGATTCACCCGAATCGCGAGCGCGAGTTCGTGTTTGAAAAGGCGCAACTTTCCGGACTCAAGTCGGCGTATGATCGGCCCGTCGAAGAGTATCGCCTCCAGGCGAATGCCGTGTTCGGCCCGGACCTGGCGAAGTTCTATGACGACCCGGAGACCAATCGGGAAGCCGCGCTGGAGGGGTACAACCTCGAAGGGCGCAACGGGTTGCTGGAACCGAGCGAGGGGTTTCAGTTGATCCGGCTGCGGCAGGCGGCGAACTGGCCCCCGCTCCGCTGGCAGGGTCTGAATGAATTGCTCGAGGAACTTCGCCAGGAGTGCGATCCGGCCGTGACGCTCCCGACGCCGTCGCTCTATTCGCCGGAGGCGGGGAGCATGACGCTCAGCGCACCGCTGCACAACCCGCAGGCGCTCCTGGACCTGCAGAAGGCCGAGCGCCGGTTGCTGGCCAGTTTCGGCCATGACGGCCTGCTGAGCCACCAGTACAGCGTCCCCTGCACGCAGTTCTACGCGAGCTTCTTCCGGCTGGAATATGATCCCGCCGATCCCGACCGGTTTTTCGGCCTCGTGATGGCGTTCTCGGACAACGAACTCAACGCCGACCTGCAGGACACCAAGCGCTGGGTGCAGTTGTTCGTCGCACTGTCCGTGGCGGCGGTCACGCTGCTGGCATTTCTGTTCGCCTACATGATGACGCGGCGGCTGAAGCAGGTGACCCGCGCCTCCGACGCGATCGCCAGGGGGGACTTCAACGTGGTGCTCCCGGTTGCGGGGCGCGACGAGATCGGCGACCTCGCGCGCGGATTCTCCCAGATGATCAGCGAGGTCCGCGAACGGGAGCGGACGATCGAAGAGCGCGAAGCCCGGCTGCGGATGATCGTCGACGGCGCCGCCGAAGGGATCGTCACGGTCGACGTCGACCGCCGCATCCGGTCGGGGAACGCTGCGGCACAGCGGATGTTCGGCTACGACGCGGGGCAGATCACGGGGACGTCCGTGCACGAACTGCTGTCCCCCGCCTCGCGTTCCCGGTTCGACGGCGCCCTGCAGCAATTGCTCGACGAAGTCACGACGCGGGCCGAACTGGTCCGGGCCGACGAGCCGATGACGGCCCGCAGCCTGCGCGAGGCCCGGACTCGCACCGAATCGCTGACGCTGGAACTCGAAGGGCGGCAGCGGGACGGCGCGACGTTTCCCGTCGACCTGTCGGTCAGCACGGTGCTGCTCCCCGAGCGGCGGGTGTTCACGCTCATCGTCCGCGACATCACCGAGCGAAAACGGGCCGAGCGGGAGATCCGCCAGCTCAATGAGGAGCTGGAGCAGCGCGTCCGCGACCGCACGGCGGAACTGGAAGGGGCGATGCACGAGCTGCAGGTTGCGCACGAGCGGGCGCAGGAGCTGAGCCGCGCCAAAGACGCCTTCCTCGCCAGCGTGAGCCACGAATTGCGCAATCCGCTGAACCAGGTCTCCGGGTTCTGCCAGCTCCTCGAGATGAGCGACCTGGACGACGGGCAGCGGGCCGACATCCGCAAGATCCGCGGGGCCAACAGCCACCTTCTCGCGTTGATCAACGACATTCTCGACTACCAGAAGATCATCATGGGGGGCCTGGCCCTGGAGCCGGACACCGTCGACGTCGCCGAACTGCTGGAGGAGGTCCGCGACGCGATGTCACTGCCGGCCCGCGAGAACCGGAACCAGCTCGATGTGTCGTGGCCCTCCGACGTCGGTACGATCTTTGCCGACAAGCAGCGCGTGCGGCAGGTGCTGCTCAACCTCGTCGGCAACGCCTGCAAGTTCACCAGCGACGGCAGCGTCCGCGTGGCGGCCCGGCGGCAGCGAGGCAACGGAAGCGAGTGGATCGAGATTGCCGTCGTCGACACCGGGCGCGGCATGTCGCCCGATGAACTGTCAAAGCTGTTCCGCCCGTTCATGAAGCTGTCGTCGCGCAAGGGGAACAAGTCCGGGACCGGGCTGGGTCTCGTCATCTCGCGCGGCTTCTGTACGCTGATGGGGGGGGACATCCGCGTCGTGAGCGAAGCCGGCAAAGGGAGTACATTCACTGTCCGGCTGCCCGCCACAAAGGAAGACCACGTCCCCGACCGGGACGAGGGACTGCCAGTCGCCGAATCGTGGGGCGGAGCGACTCCGGCGCGAACGACGGCGGCGCCGACCCCCGCACAGCCGCGCGCGCCGCTGCCCGCCAAAGATCACGGCCGCCTGGTGCTGGTCATCGACGACGACCAGGGGGTGCGCGAGATGATGGAGCGGCACCTGACGGGGCACGGGTTCCGCGTGGTGACGGCCGCCGACGGCCATGAGGGATTGGAACTCGCCCGCGAACTGCACCCGGCCGTCATCACGCTCGACGCGATCATGCCGGGCCTCGACGGCTGGGCCGTGCTCGGCGCGCTGAAGGCCGGCGAGGACACCAGCTCCATCCCCGTCGTGATGGTGACCGTGATGGACAAAGAGGATCGCGGACTCGCCCTGGGCGCGACCGAATTCCTGCCGAAGCCGATCGACTGGGAGCGGCTCTCTTCGACGCTGGCCCGCTTCACCGGCGGGAAACGGGACCGCTCGATACTCGTCGTCGACGACGACGCCGGCCTGCGGGAGATCCTGCGCCGCAACCTGCAGGAAGACGGCTGGAGCGTGCTGGAGGCCGAGAACGGGGCCGAGGCGCTGGAGCGGCTCGCCGCCGAACGCCCCGCCGCCGTCATCCTCGATCTCATCATGCCCGTCATGGACGGCTTCGAGTTCATCCTGCGGTACTCGCAGGTCGCGGAGTGGCTGGCGATCCCCGTCCTCGTGCTGACGGCGAAAGACCCCACGCCCGATGAGCGCCGCCGACTCGAAGGGCAGGTCGTGCGCGTGCTCCGCAAGGGGGATTACTCGAACGAGGAACTGCTGTCGGAGATCCACCGCCGGGTCGACATGCACCTGAGGCTGCAGCCGGCCGGAACGAATGGAGCTGGAAATGGCGCGGATTCTCGTGGTTGAAGACGAGGCGTTGAACGTGGAAATCCTGTCGCGACTGCTGACCCGCAACGGACACCAGGTCGTTGTGGCCGGCAGCCGCGACGGGGCGACCCGCGCGATGGAAGAGACGCCGGCCGACCTGGTGCTGATGGACATCGGCATCCCGGACGAGGACGGCGGCATGATGAACAACGCCGGCGGGCTGGAGGCGACGCGGCGGATCAAGGCGGACCCGCGCACGCAGCACGTGCCGATCATCGCGATTTCGGCGTTCGCCATGCTCGACGAACGGAAGCGGTTCCTCGACGCCGGCTGCAACGATGTGCAGCCCAAGCCGCTCGATTTTGCGGCGCTCCTGGAATCGATCGGCCGGTACTTGAGGTCGACCCCATGACGAATTGCCGCGGGTGGCCGGGGCTGGCCGAAGCCGTTAAGGCGTCGGAGACAATGAACGAGTCGGGATGGCGCTGCATCTGGTTTCGGGTTCGACAAAGCCCCGGCGCATGCGCCCGCCGGGGCTTCGTCGAACGGCAAACAACGTCGGCCCTGTTGCGCGAGTGAAACGACCTGTCGGCGCGAGCGCCTGATGGGCCAGCCCCGGCCACACGTCGAACTGTACTGAATGGAACGTCCATCGACACCGAACGAATCGCGCGGCAAGGGAACGGCAACCGCGCGCGCGGCCAACGTCGAGGCGCGGCGCGTGCTGCTGCACTCGCTGCGCGAAGAGCTGCTCTCCTCCGTCGAGGCGGTCGTCGGCTACACGCAGATGCTCCGCAACGACGCCGCCGACCGGCCGCAGGCGATGCTGGCGGATGTGGAAAAACTCCTGGCCGCCACGACGGAGCTGTACGACTTCATCAAGGCCGCCGTCACTGACGCGTGGCCCGAACTGCAGACCGCCGCGTTCGACGAGCGTCTGCGGCGCACCCGGCACGACATCGGCAACCGCCTGAACCACGCGCTGGGCTACTGCCAGTTCCTGCTGCTCGATGAGAATGAGCGGTTCGCCGGCGAACTGGCCGACGACCTGGAGCGGGTCGTCCGGTTCTGCAAGAACTGCGAAACGATCCTTGCTCATCACAAACGCCTGGCGGAGGGAGACGAGGCGGCCGACCTCCCCGTCACCGAATCGGCCGTCATGACGGCGGCCCTGATGCGCGCGGCCGCCCCCGCGCACGCCGCGGCGCCTCCCGCGCGGATCCTGGTCGTCGACGACAGCCCGACGACCCGCGACATGCTGACCCGCTTCCTCAAACGGGAGAAGCACACCGTCCGCGCCGCCGCCGACGGGACCGAGGCGCTCGCGCTGCTCGCGGCCGAGGACTTCGACCTCGTGCTGCTCGACTTCATGATGCCGGGCCTCAGCGGTTACGACGTGCTGCGGCACATCAAGGGGGACGAGCGGCTCAGGCACACGCCGGTGATCATGATCTCGGCCCTCGATTCGGTGGCCGACATGGTCCCCTGCATCGAATTCGGCGCGGACGACTACCTCGCCAAGCCGGTCGACTTCGCGCTGCTCAGGGCCCGCGTCAACTCCAGCCTGGAGCGGATGCGGCTCAGGGAACGGGAGTTCGCGCAGTTTTTTACGCCCGAAGTCGCGCGGCACCTTGTCCGCAACCCGGACCTGATCCGCGAGGGGCGCGACGCCGACGTGACGGTCCTCTTCTCCGACGTCCGCGGCTTCAGCCGGATCACGGAGCGGCTCAAGCCGTCGGAAACCGTCCGCTGGCTGAGCGACATCATGGCGGAGTTTTCGGAGTGCGTCCGGGCGCACCGCGGCGTGCTGGTGAACTTCATCGGCGACGAGCTGATGGCGATGTGGGGCGCTCCGGAGGAACTCCCCAATCACGCCGAACTGGCCTGCCGCGCCGCGTTCGACATCGTCGCCCGGCTCCCTGAACTCAACGCCCGTTGGCGCGAGACTGTGGGAGACCTCACAGACGTCGGCATCGGACTCAACTCCGGCATCGCCCAGGTGGGGAACACCGGTTCGAGCGTCAAGCTGGTGTACGGCCCGCTGGGGAACACCGTCAACCTGGCGAGCCGCATCCAGGGAGCGACGAAGCACCTCGGCACACGGCTGCTTGTCAGCGGCAATACGCATGCACGGCTGCAGGGGGGCGTACCGGCCCGAAGGCTGTGCCAGGTGCGGGTGATGAATATCCACGAACCGGTCGACCTGTACGAGCTGCTCCCCCCGGACCAGGCGGGCGTCCCCAATCTCAAGGAACGTTACGAGCATGCGCTGGCGCATTACGAGCAGCAGCAGTTCCCGCAGGCGGCGGCCGTGCTGGGGAACCTGCTCGTCGACGACCCGCACGACGGCCCGTCGCTGCTGCTCATGTCGCGCGTCGTCGAGCGGCTGCTGCACCCGAACGAGCGGTTCGATCCGGTGTGGGACTTGCCGGGGAAGTGAGGGGCGGGTGGGTCCACTCGCTGTCGTCGTACGGCAGTGCACACGTCCGGTCGAATTCGCTCGACGCCGGGCGCGAGTTCCCGATCGCGAGGAAGCGGCTGCAATACGGTTGCAACGGATACCCAGCGCCGCTTTCAGGCAGTCGTCGATCCGTTGCATCGTGCCTGCAGCGAGTTGGCCGACTCTGCGCTGTACCAGGCTCTTGTGCACAGAAGCCAGAAACTCGCACTGGACGACAGACGGTATTCTCAGTCCGGAAGTCATCCAATCCGCCGAGGTTGGATCGATCACCAGTTGCGATGGATCACCCACGAAGCGCGCCGGGCTGCTGGAAACCGTGGCGAGAAGGTATGGTCCAGCTTCTGATACGCGTCGGCCATCACCACCAGTGCCGGGCGGCGTCACTCATCCGACCCCTGCTGGATGCGTTCAACTGCATCCCGCACCCCCTCCTGGTCTGCCTGCCGTACCACGTCCTGCCCACTACCCACTATCCACTATCGCCTACTTCTTCCCCTTCGTCTCCCGCGACAACCGGTTCTTGAACGCCTCCTGGTCGCGGCGGAACTCGGCCGGGGCCGGACGCCGCGCGGCGCCGAAACCCGACGACGTGTTCCGCGGGCCGGCGCCGCCGGAGCGGGTCTGCCCCTCGGAGGAGTAGTCAATCCCGCGGAGGATCTCCTGGAATTGGTTGCGCCGCGCCTGCGCTTCGGGAGACTGGTCTTCGCCGCTGTCGGCCAGCCGCTGCTCCAGGCGCTGCATGAAGTCGCGCAGGTTGTCTTCCGTCCAGCCCAGGTCCTTGAGCATTTCATCGGAGACTTCGCCGCGCTCCAGTTCATCTTCCAGCCGCTTCAGGACAAGTTCGGTCGCGCGGCGTTTGTCGGCGAGTTCAACCTCCTCTGCGGCGTCGGCCGCCCCGGCGCCGCCGCTCCCCTCGCCGGTCGGGGCCTGTGCGCCGTCGTGGCCGCCGCCGCTGCCCGAGCGCGCGTTGCCGCCCGACGCCGTTCCGCCGTTCATTGATTCCTTGCCCTGCTGTTTCGACGCCCCGCCCTGTGCTCCGGCGCCACCTTCTTTGCCCCCTTCGCCACCCCCTTGCTCGCCGCCCCCTTGCTGACCACCTTCTTTGCCACCGCCTTCTTTGCCACCGCCCTCCTTGCCACCGCCCTCCTTGCCACCAGTTCCTTCTCCTTCTTTGCCGCCGCCCGATGGTTTTTCACCCTGCTTTCCGCCACTCCCCTGCTGGTCGCCGGCCGGTTTCTCACCCTGCGACTGCTCGCCGCCGCCGCCCTGCTGGTTGCCTGACGGCATCCGCTCTTCAGCGCCGCCGGGCTTGTCGCCGCCCGATTGCGTTTGCGAACCCTCGCCCGGTTTGTCGCCGGGCTTCCCGCCGGTCTGACCCGGGGAATCGGACTGCGACCCGGGCTGCGACGAGGCGTCCCCCGGGCCTTTCTGCGTGCCCCCCTTGGTCCCTTCGCTCGCCTGCTGGCTGCTCCCCTGCTCGCCGCCGCTTGGCTGCTCGGCGCGCTGGCCACGTTCGCGCCCTTCACCCGGCTTCGAGTCATCCGGGCCGCCCGGCTGGTTGCCTGTCCGCGCGGGCGGACGCTCCGTCTGCATCGGGTCGCCCGGCGAACTGCCGCGGTCTCCCGGTTCGGACGACTGGTCAGGATCCTTCTCAGGCGCCGGTTGTGCTTCGCCCGGTTTCTCGCTGCCGCCGGTGTTGTTCGGCTTTCGAGTGGAACCTTCCTGCGACGGCTTCTCGCTCGGCTGCGTGGCCGGGTCGCCACTGGGCTCCCCTTCCGGCTTCTCGCCGGTCTGTGAGGCGTTCTTGTTCGGTTCGGCCGTCGGGGTCCGCTCGCCTTGACCGTCGGTCGTCGGCTTGGCGCCGGTGTTCTGCTGGTCGCGTGTGCCGGGCCGGCGCTCGCCCTGATTCGGCGGCACGTCACCGGGGCGCGCTTCGGCGTCGTTCCCCTGGTTCGTGTCCGACTGCGATGTCCCCGGCCCTTCGGTCTTGCCGGGCTTCCCTTGTGTGTCGCTGTTCTTCTGGCCGGGCGTCGAGCCAGGCCCTTCGGAGTCGGGCATTGTCTCCGGCATGTCACCCGTCGGCGACTGCTGGCCCGTCGTCGGTTGACGATCGGGATTCGCGGACGAGTTCGGCGAGCCGCTCTCCCGCGGCGAGCGCTGCGTATCGGACCGGCTGGTGCCATCCTCGCGCGGCGACGTCCCTGGCGACGACTCGGGAGTCGTCGAGTTGTTGTCTCCGTTGCGCTGCGCGTCGGACTGTGATTGGCCGCTGGACGAATTCCGCTCCGGCGCGTTCGGGTCGTTCGACTCCTGCCGGTCGGCGTTGTTCTGGTCGCCGGACTGTTGCTGCTGCTGGCGGTCCTGCGCGATCTTGTCGCGGTACTCGTTGAACAACCGCTGCAGGGCCGAGTCGTCGCTGGCGCGATCGTTCGCGTCGGACGGCTGCCGCTGCCGCTCGCCCCCCTGCTCGGAGCCGCGTTCGCCCGGCCGCGGCTGCTGCTCACCCTGCCCCCGCGGCTGCGGTTGACGTTCGCCCGCGCCGGTCGGGTCGGGCGTTCCCTGTGAGTCGCCCTGCGCCGACGGCTGCGGCGTCCCTTCTCCCGGCTGCGGCTGCGCGCCGGGATTCTGCTCGCCACCGGCTGTGCGCTCCTGTCCCGGCTCGCCGGCATTCCGGTCCTGATTCTGCTGCGCATCCCGCGATCCATCATTCGTCTGTGGCGGGTTGTCACCCGGCTGCGGCGGCTTCGCGCCAGCGTCCTGGGGCGATGCGCCTTCGTCCGGCTGCATCGGTTCCTCCCCACCGGCCGGTTCGGTTTCCGGTTGTTCGCCGGGGGGCTGGTTCTGCGCCTGCTGCGCTTCGGCCAGCTTCTGTTCCGCCTCCTGCCGCTGCTCATCGAGCTGCTGCTGCACCTCCTGCGGTGTGACCGGTTCAGTGATCGTGATGTTGATCTTCGGCGTGACGACCCGGTTGCCGAGCTTCGCGCCGAGCGGCTCCATGTTGTCCCACGCTTCCAGCCAGAACGTCAGCGTCTCGCCGGGCTGCAGCGGGAACTCGCTGAGATCGATCTCGTCCGTCCCCTTCACGCGCGACTGCTCCGGCGGCGACTCATAGAGCCGCCGCGTGTGGGCTTCGAGCTTCACTTCGTCCTTCTCGAAGTAGGCGCGGACCGAGCGGAGCATGAAGTCCGGGTCCGACGCTTCGTACGCAAACGGCAGCACGCCGTTCGCCGGCATCTCCACGTCCCCGCTGGGGTGCAGCAGCTTCAACTCGGGCGGCAGGTCGCGCCGGATCTTGATGCTGTACAGCCGCGGCACGGGGTCGGTCTTGCCGTCTTCCGTGCGGACCTGCAGACGGTAGAAGTGCTCGTACGTGCCGTCCTGCAGGAACTCCAGCCGGGTCGTGTATTCGAGGTGCGTACCGTCCCTGACTTCGAGCCGCTCCTCGCGCCCCTTGACCGTGGTGTCTTCGGTATCGGAGAAGAGGATCATCCCCGACTTGACCGGCATGTTGGTGACCGCGCGGATTGTGACCTGCGTCCCCTCCCAGGCGTCGATCTCGCCGCCCGGCTGCGACCGCCCCGCCAGCTTCATGTATGCGGGGTACTCGTAGATGACTTCCTCCACCGTGGCGTACGGCGCCTGCTGGACCGTGACGCGGTAATCGTCACTCCGCGCGTCACCCGCCTCGATGTGGTAGACGAAATCCTGCAGCAGGCCGCGCCCGTTGGGTCCGGTCAACACGCCGCGGAACCGTTTCAGCCCTTCCCCCGTGTCGCGCATCACGATCGGCTCGTCGACGAAGCTGCGGTCGGACGTCGTGAAACGGAGCGTCGCTTCCGCCGGCACCTCCCCCGACACGTCGACGGTCACCTCGAGCTGCGAGCGGGCCAGCACTTCGGCGTTCCCCGGCTCGACCTTTTCGATGCGAGTCCGCGTCGAGACCGCAGTGGGGGCGCTCGGCGCGAGCGCCCGCCACAGTGAAGACGCGATGCTCTTGGGGGAGAAGACCGTGTACAGGCACAGCGCCACGACGACGGCGAACAGCGCGTACGTCAGCCGCATCAGCGGCCGGCGGTCGACCGCCTGCTCCACGTCCATCTCCGAGAGGTTCACGGCCGCCCGCTTCTCCATCGCGGCGACGATGTGCGGCGGCACGCGCCGGCCCGCCCGCTTCAGGTCGACCAGTGTCAGCAGACTGCTCTTGAGTTCCGGCCGGGTCTGTTCGATCTCCTTCGCGGCATAGAGCGCCGTGATCCGTTTGAGGTACGGCAGCACGATCTTCCACGCCGTCCACCCCACGACAAACGCGAGCACCGCCCCGAGCATCAGCGCCCGCGGGACGTATGAGAACCCGCCGGGAATGACCCAGTGGTCAAGCACCACAAACGCCAGCAGGTAGCCCGTCAGCACCAGGGCCACGGTCACGCCGGCCTGCAGCAGGTCGGTGTGCTTGATGCCCGACCGGGTGCGGTTGACCTGGTACTCGATGAATTCGTCAAAATCGACGTATTTCCGAGTGCCGGTCGGCTGCGGCTGCTGCTCGAGGGTGGTCGCCATGACACGCTCCTGAGTTCTCCGCCCTGACCCCTTCGCCGGCGCGCACCGCAGGCGCAGGGTTACCCCCAATCATACTCGACGCGCGGAGCGGGGGAAATGTTCCGAAATCGT
>CAZWGW010000011.1:0-14216 GCA_964633565.1 uncultured Planctomycetaceae bacterium | reverse complement strand
GGGGGGGGGGGTTATTTTTCCCCACTTTTTCCCCGGGGTGTTTTTTGTTTTTGGGGGGGGGGGGGGGTGGGGGGGGGGCGGGGTGGTTTGGTCGCCTGGTGGTTTGGTCGCCTGGTGGTTTGGTGGTTTGGTTGTTTGGTGATCGAACGCGGACAGCTGCGGATGCTGCACCGCGCGCATCACGGGACGCGATGAACAGCCGCGGACAGGCGTCGTGCGCCTCGTACTCAAGGCAGAAGGACGAATCGTAGTTCCCCACCGTCGGTTGATCGGAGAACGACGCCACCCAACCAATCACCAAACCACCAAGCGACCAAACCACCAAGCCACTCACCCCCTACACCAACCCCCTTTTCTTCCGCACATACCACTCCGTCGCCATCATCAGCACAAACACCCCCACAAGGCCCCAGTTGTCCCACAGGTTGACCTGCGTCTGACGCGAGATCTCCGTCGACACCCCCTGACTCAGGAGGTCCTCCAGGAACTGGCCGAACTGCTCCGGCGGCAGCGGGACCGTGCCGGTGATGGCGGCGATCTCGGCCATCAGGTCCGGGTCGGCAGCCGGGTTGTCCAGTTCCAGGTCGCGCGCATCGACGATGAACCGGCTCATCGCCGGCAGGCCGATCGCGTTCCCTCCCTGCAAAGCCGTGACGGTCACCCAGTAGTCGCCCGGCTGTGTCGTGTCGGTGAACTCGCCGTACCCCTCTTCGCCGGCCCGCAGCACGCTCCCCTTGCGCTTCTCGCCGTCGGGACAGAGCACGTCTACGCGGAACTCGGCGTCCGTGATAGGCCGCTTCTCGGCGTCGCGCGCGCCGAACGACATCGGCACCTTGGAACCGGGGGCGAAATTCCGCGGATCAAGCCGCACCCACACCGGGGCGTCGGCATCGAGGTCCTTATGCGACAGCCACAGCATCAACTGTTGCCAGAACCGCTGGTGCACGTCCTCGTGGCCGTACTGCCACCAGTGGTAGGTGTCGTCCGCGGCGAACGCGACCACCCGCGCGCGCCCGGTGTCACTCGCGAACAGCAGCGGAACCTCGTCGTCCGATTGCGCCAGGATGTCGACGTGCTCGCTCTTCGCCTCCAGCCTGTTGGCCCCGCCCAGCGGAGGCAGCGAGCGCCACACCTGCTCGTTGTCGCGCGGGGCGATCTGCATCAGGTAGTGCCGCAGGCCGTCCCGGGCCGGGACCATCTCCAACTTGCGAATGTAGTGCCGCCCTGGATCGACCTGTCCGGGAGGGAGCGCTTCCGCGGGCGACATCAACACCGGCAGGAGGTCACGAAGACGCGTCGCCCCGTACCCGCCCGATCCAAAGTTGTTGCGTCCCCCGATCATCGCCAGGCCGGCCCCTTCCTGCACGCGCTGCGCCAGAGAGTCGAGCAGGTCGGTCCGTCCCACTCTGAAGACTGCCGCCGGCACGTCGCCGATGATGTAGGCGTCGTACTTGCCGGGTTCGAAGAGCTGCGGATCGATCCTGGTCCTCGGCTGCTGCGCTCCCGACAGCACCACCTGCCAGTCGAGCTGCACTTCCGCCGTTTCATTCAGCCGCCGCAGGAATTTCGCCTCCGGCCGCCAGATGTCGAAGTAGGCGATCCGCAGCCCTCCCTTGCGGATCGTGATCAGCGTCTCGACGCGGTTGTTGTTCACCTTGACTTCGCCGCTGAGCGGCACAGCCTCAATCGCCAGCTTGTACTCCCCGGCCTGCTCCGCCACGAACGACAGGTCTACGGGGATGACGGTCGAGTTCTCGCGCGTCTCGACTTCGATCACCGGCCGGGCCTCCGGTGAATTCGGGATGTCGACCAGTTCCCCCGACTCGCCGGCCCGCTTGCCCGTCCGGTTTTCCAGCTTCAGCTTCACCGTCACCTTGCGCCCCGCCGCCCCACTGAGCCGGAGTTGCAATTGCACCGGCGTCGTCTTCTTCTCAAACGTGTCGGGCTTCACCAGCACGCTTTCCACCGCCACGTCGATCCCCGCCGTCGAAAGTTCCGACGTCCCGTACAGCACCGTGTGAATCGGCACGCCGCGCTGCTCGGCGAACCGCCGCGCTGCGCTGCGGGGATCGACGTCGTCGTCTCCGCTCGCCCGCTGCGCCCCGTCGCTCATCAGGACGATGCCGACAAGCCGCTTGCCGGCGTCTTCCCGGCGTAATTCATCGAGCACCTTGCCGATCGCCGTGAACTGGCCGTCCGGCGTCCCCTGCGGGCCGTCGACCGGCGCCACGCCGGCGTCGAAATCGAGGTAGCGGACCTCCAGTTCGTCTGCCAGCCGCTTGAGCGACGGCTCGGCGTCGACCAGCGTCTTGACCAGCATCTCCCGCCGCGTCGCGCCCCCGGGTCCGTCGGCCGTCGTCATACTGCGGCTTTTGTCCATCAGCACGACCAGCACGGCCGACTGGGGATCAAGCTCCACGAACTGCAGCGCGGGCCGCAGTAGAGCAAAGATCAGCAGCACGGCCGACGCCAGCCGCATTCCGATCAGCAATTTACGCCAGCCGGGGGACAGATGTCGCACGCGCGGCGGATAGGTGATCAGCACGACGGCGATCAGGAGCACGCCGGTCAGCACGACCAGCGGCCAGGACCAGACCGGTTCGGCAATGATCCGCAGGGATTGCATCCGTCAGCTTGTATTGATGTATTGATTTCGACGCAAAGTCGCGAAGCCGCAGAGAACGCGCAAAGAGAAGAGCCACTTTCCGGGGAATGTCAGACTTTACTGAACTCTCGTTTTTCTTTGCGCACCTTGGCGTCTTGGCGTCTTGGCGTCAGATCGATTTGATTCGCTTACGGGTCGAACAGCCTCGGTCTTAGCCGACGGTCGCTGGTTCCGGCGCGGCCGGCGTGCGACCGGAGGGCACCGGTGCTTCAGAAACACCGCCCGCCGACTCCGAGTCGGCCTCATAGAACCGGTTCGCCACCAGGTGCTCCCCGCAGAAGGCGACGATCAACAGCAGCATCACCACCGGAAAGACCTCTTTCCCGATGTCCGCGATATTGATGTTGGCCTTCAGTTCGTTGATGTCGCGGGCCACCTGGTACTGGTCCTGCCCCAGCACTTCATCAAGCTGCTCGGGCGTCAGCCGGGTGAAATCGCTTTCGTCGGCCGGCATGTTGACGCTGAAACCCGCCACCCCGGGATCGCTGCCGCTCGACGCCAGGTCGTAATGCCCCACCATGCCGGCGTCCTCGATCAGGACGTGCGTAGCTCGGGGCGGGACCGTCCGCCGGGTCTGCGTCAGATCGGGCTTCCGCAGCAGGAACTGCCGCTCTTCGTCCGCTGCGGGCAACTGCAGTGCGACGGCGTCACCCGCCTCGAAAGTGTAGACGTTGTCGGTAACCCGCGCGAGGTACTCCGTCATCTGCTGTGCCAGCGCCAGATAGGCCCACGAGTTCTCGAGGCCGATCAATGTGTTCCACCGTTGCCGGCTCGGCTTTTCATCGACAGACGTCGTGAACAGGATCACCCGCCCCTTGCCGTGCGGCCGCTCGATGATGGCCGGCGAGCGCCGGTCGTCGGTGTACGTCGCGAGCACCGCCGCTCCGGGGGCGGGCGTGACGCGCCAGAACTTGTAGATCTGCGCCTCGTTTTCCAGGATCGCTATACCGCCTTCATCTTTATAGAGGTTCACTTTGCGGAAGATCGGGTGCATGACGTTGTCGAGGCTCAGCCGCCAGTCCCCCGCCGGCACCCACGCCACCAGTTCCGCCGGCAGGAACGCCTGTGCCTGGCCCCGGCTGTAGCTGACGGCGCTGATCTGGTCCGACCCGAGAAAGACCGCGAGTCCTCCCCCCTGGTCGGCGAACTGTCCCAGCCGGTACCACTGGTCGTCCGCCAGTTCCGAAACGTTGACGAGACACACCACATCGTACTTCGCGAGGTCCGCCGTCGGCAGCACGGCCGATGAGACGAACTCCAGGTTGAACTTGGTCTCGGACGTCGGGTTGAGCGCCAGTTCCCAGTCGGCCGCCTGGTCCCGCTCGGGGGCGACGACCAGCACCTTCGGGGGCGGACCGATGTCGACGGTGAAGTAACGTGCGTCGTCGGCCGTCAGCGGGTCGCTGGAAACGAGCCGCACGTCGCCGTGCACGACAGGCCCCTGCAGGTCCGGCGCCATCTGGAACTCGATCTGCCGGGCGACCCCCGGTTCGATGTTCACCGTCCGTTTGTCGCGCGACTGCAGCGGCCCGCCGCCGTCGCTCAAGTACAGTTCGGCCGTGCGCTCCCCCGCCGGCAGGCCGACGCTGCTGATCGTGGCCCTGACAACCAGTCCCCCGCCGCGCGGCACCCGATGTCGCGACAGTGCCACGCCCGTGACGCCGATGTTCTGCGGCTGCAGTTCTCCGACGTCGATCAGATACACGTTGACCGACCGCAGGCGCTCAATCTCCTGTCGCAACAGCGCCGACCCTCCGATGCGCCAGGCGCTGGCCGCGAGGTCCGTGAAGACATAGATGCGGCGCAGGTAGCGGTCCTTGCGGACCTCTTCGGGCACGGCCCCCTGTTCGGCCAGCCGCAGCCGCCGTTCGTCCTCGTGGAACAACAGCGCCGAGCGCAGCCGGTCGTTGAGCGGCAGCCGCACGGCGCTGAGTTCAGACTCTTCGATCCGGGATTGAGCGGCGCCGAGTGTCGACTGAAACACGAGCGGATGATCGGTCGCCGTGTCGGCCACGACGATCCGGCTGCCGCTCGGGAGCGTGCTCAGGTGTTCGATGGCGATCTGCCGCGCGACGTCGAGCCGCGTTTTTCCTTCCTGCTGGTACGACATGCTCAGGCTGGTGTCGAACAGGAACACACCCGCGACCGGCAGGTCGATCGGCGTCTCCGGTCGCGGTGTCGTGATCTCGGCCGCGATGCGCCGCTGGTACGGCCAGCCGACCGCCAGCAGCAGCGCCAGGAGCGTCAGGCCGGTCGCCCATCCGCGAAACGAGGCGCGCCGCGCGACGTATTCGTACTTGGGGAGCGCCTGCCTCCAGCGCTGCAGCACGACGAAGTACACGCCGACGGCGATCGCGATGACCGTCGCCAGCGTCGCCAGTTCAAATCCGCTGAGCGCGTAGTTGGCCGCCGGCAGCGACGGCCGCGTTACGGCAAAGACCAGCAGGCCGATTGCCAGCATCCGCAGCAGCAGCAGCCACAGGTGCCGCAGCCGGAACCGCCGCACGTTCTGTTTGCGTCGTTTCTCCAGCAGCCGCAGCGCCGGGAACACCAGCCGCTTCGGCTTCTGGCGGAGCAGCAGGTGCAGGATCACCGGTACGGCAACAAGCGCCAGCCCGTACAGGATGTTCGGATGCAGGAGCGTCATGCGGTCTCAAGGGGCCGGGGTCCGGACCAATTCTAGGCTCCCAAGTGGTGTTGTGCGACTCCCTTTCCACTCCGCCCCGACTGTCACAACCCGCAGGGAAACGCATCCGGCGCACGACATGCCTCGCCCCGCGACGTGCAAACCCTACACCATCGCCTGTGCCCGCTGCACGAGTTGCAGGCACACCCCCCAGGGGTCCCGCAGAAACGCCAGCACGTCTCCGCTCGCCGGCCGGTCGATCTCCCCGACCAGAGTCGCGCCGGCGGCCGTCAGCCGCCGCACGTCCGCCTCGACGTCGCGCGACGTGAGCGCGAGGTGCAGCGTCGCGGGATGCTGCGCCTGGTAGTCCGGGACCGGCGCGTCCGTACGGGCATAGAGTTCCACCATGACCTTGCCGCTCTCGTCGGCCAGGAAGTGTCCGTACGGCGGCTCGACGAACCGCCGCCTGACGGTGAAGCCGAGATGGTCGACGTACCAGCGGGCCATCGCCAGCGGGTCGGCGACGTTAAACGCCACGTGCTCAATTCTCATTTGGCCGGATCTCCGAAGAGTGGTCGAATCGTATCAGATCGGCTCGGCCGGCAATTCCGCCGGATCGTGAAACAGCCGGCAGCACTCCGGCGCCGCTGCAAACGACCGCCGCACGCGCTCGTCGGCCGCCGGTTGCGGCGACACAATCCGCAGGTACACGCGGCGCACCTGTGCGGGAAACGCCGCCGCCAGTTCGCCGTACAGCTCGGGATCTTCCTCCCCCGTGTCGCCGCAGAGCACGAACTGCCGCGCGGGAAACGTCTGCAGGATTTCGCGCAATGCCGCCCGCTTCATGTCAGTCGGCGGACCGAGCACGCTCTCGTCCCGGGCCCGGCCGAACCGGACCAGCCGCAACTGCCGCAGCAGTACCGTCCGCATGTCCATGCTCCCCGGCGGGAAGTGCTCCGCCTGCATCAACTCGCGCAGCGGCTCGTACAACTGCCAGGGACTCCCCGAGACGTAATGAAACGACACTCCCAGCGCCTCCCAGCGCCGGTATGCGTCACTCATCCCCGCCACCGCGCGAAACGGGTGCAGGAACGTATTGGACAGCAGCGCCTGCCGGTCGGTCACTTGCGAAATCTTGATCGTGTCGTCGATATCCGAAATGACCGACACTCCCCGCGGCGGGATCAACTCCACCTCGGCGGCGACGTGATCGGCCCCGATGCCCGCGGACGCGGTGAACCTTGCGAATCGACGCTGCGACGACCCGGCCGTCTCCGCCGTCAGCGCGTTGTCCGGGAGGGACAGCGTGGCCCGGACGTGGCCGTCCGCGCCGGTCCGCGGCAGAGCATGCCGCACGCCGCCGAGTTCGATCTCGATCTGCTGTGAGCGCGTCCCGCCCGCCACGAACGGCCAGATCCGCCGCCGCAGGCGATCGCTCTGTTCCGCATCCGTGTGGACGCCGAACATCCGCGGCATCAGGTGCAGGAGCGTACGACGAACGAGCGACTCGTGCACCGGCTCGAACACCCAGCCGTGGACCCGCAGGCGCCAGCATTGCGCCGTGTCGTCAAAGTCCGCGAACGTCGGAAAGAAGAAGACCCGTTGTCGCTCTCGCCGCAAAACTGTCCGTGTCCCGGGATCGGGCGACATCAGCGGCACCATGTTTCCCTGTGACTCTTCCCGCACCGCGCGACGACGTACAATTCCACGAGAGGTCGACAAGGCTGCCCGCGACGGCGCCGCGATTCTAGAATACGGAGCGCGATCGTGCGACGCCCCGGCCCGTGACCGCGTCTCCTGCCGGGATGCGCTGTACGAATGGCGACCAGACAATTCCCGTCATGGCCAAATGCGACCAGGGTTATCTGTGCGACGTCTGCGACCGGGATGTCCCCGACATCACCGACAGCGACCTCTATCTGCGCTACGTCATCGGCGAAATCGACGGCCGGGCGCTGCTGTCGTCGCCCGAGCGGCACCTGCGCTGCAACCCCACGCTCGCGCAGTTCATCGTCGATCCGGGGTTTGCGCCCGTACTGGTCGAGGGGCCCTTCGCCAAGGCCCAACTGGCCGAGGACGACGTCCGGCGGCGCGAACAACTCGTGACCCGCGGCTGGCGCCGGCTGCAGGAGGTGCGGCAACTGGGACTGCCTATCAGCGAATATCCGTTGCCCGAAGTCCGGCGGGTCACCCCCCGCTCCAGAGATGCGGCCGAGTGAGCGTGCCGCGACGTGGACGTCGCGAGCGCTGCAGCGGCTGCGGAGCAACGCCAGGACCCGCGCAGCACGTCAGTTGAGTTCAAAATCGGCCTGCGCCATTTCCTGGTCCCATTCGCTGAACGCGGCGAACAGGTCGGACGAAATGAACACGGCCTCGCCGCTGCCGATGCGGATGTCGACGTCGATCGCCCCCAAAGCCGCGCGAATTTCGCGCACGACGGGGAGCGGCGCCACGAGGGTCCGGTCCGGCAGCTCAGGCGACTCCAGCAGTGCAACGCGGCCGGCTTCGTGGGAAATCATAGGTGCTGTCCTTCCTGGGATACGTTTGGGCCGTTGGTCGACCACATCTTCCCTGCACGCGCGTGGCACTTCAATCTTTCTTGCCGGAAGACCTCCAAGTTCGCCCAAATCACTGTCGGCGATGAGGATTCCCGAGAGTTTGCCACGGGCGAAGGTTACAGAGGATGCGCGGATGTGACAAGCGGAACTTGACCGCGTCGATGGCAACGACGCTGCGCATTGCGCCGCCCCTGCCGCCCCCGGGAGTCCCGCCTTCAGGCCGCGGCTTTGCCCCAATCGGCAGAATCCGCCGGGCGATGTCCCTCACGACCGCGCGTGCTGGAAATTCCGGAACACCTCGAAGGCCTCCTTGGGGCTGCCGTCGGGACGCACCAGTCCCGCATGCGGATACAGATGCGCCCGGCCGTCATCGAAATGGGACCAGAAGATTCCCGTCACCGCCGGTTTCGCCATCAGCAGCCGCACGATTTCCAGCGCCTGCCGGGCCTGGGTCGACTCGTTCCATGGACTCTCCCAGGCGGGACGGTCGACTTCCAGGTCCTGATCGGCTTGTGTGTCGTGCTGGTCGCTCGAGGGGAGCGCCAGTGTCACGTGCAATTGCACTCCGAGCTGGCTCCAGGCATCGATCAGCCGCGACAGCCCCAGCAGGTCCCGCATCATCGAGCCGCGCGGCCGGTACCCCACGGCAATCTCCAGGTTCACTCCTTGCAAGCCGATGTTGGAACGGATCAGCGCGTCGACGAACTGAAACGCCGACAACCGGTGCTGGCCCCGCGCCTGGTACTCGCTCCAGGGCTGGTCGACGCGGATGAAGAACTGCGAATCGCTGTCGGTGCGGGTTGCCGCCTCGAGCGTCCGCGCAGCGAGTGCCAGGCGGTTCTCTTCTCCCATTCCCAGCGCGACACCCGTGTTGGCATGCGCCGACACTTCCCACATCCGCACGCGACCCGTATACCGGCTCACCGCCGTCTCGATGAAATCGCAGACAAAACTCTGCAGGTTCAGAAAGTCGTTCTGCCACGGAGAGAGCCATTCCGGCATCCCGTGCGGACCGAGATCAATCAGCGGGCCGCCCCGGACCAGCAGCCGGTGGTCGCCGCAGCACCCCACCAGCGCGTCGACGGGGTCCCACTCGTATTTGCCTTCGGTCGGTTCGATCAGCCGCCACTCGATCGGCGCGGCCGCCGCGCCGAACAAGTCGCAGAACGGGCCTTCCTCGCCTGAACCCGGGAGCCCGGCATCCAACGTGCAACCCAGCAGCGTCGGCGCGTGTCCCACGGCGTGACGCCGCACGGCCAGTCGCTGCTCGATGTACGACTGCACGAGCGCCTGACCCGCCTGGCAGGCCTGAATGATCGATTCCACGGCCAGGCGGCTCGCCTCAGGCGCATTTTCCTGGAGCGCCGTGGCGCGGCTGAACAGCCGGAATGCCGACTGCTCGATCCCCGGGTATTCCGGCGGCGGTGTCATCCGCAGCAACTGCCACGCGGCGCACTGGTCCCGGATCTCCGACAGCTTGCCCCGCGCCAACTCCAGCGCCAGGAGGTACGGCGCCTCCCGTTCCCGGAGCGACGCCGTCGACAGCACGGGTCGGCCGTGGCCGCGCACCGGAAAGGGGACATGCAGCTTGCCGCTGTCGGAATGCGGTCGCCGGCACGTGATCAGATTACCCGCCACTTCGACCCGTGTCGGGTAGATCCGGCCGTCCAGACCGCTGATGTGCGCCCGGAAGATCTCCGGCCAGTCGCCCAGCAACTCTTCCGGATAGACGAGGAACCGCATCAGACCCATGTCGATTCCTCGGCTCACCTCGGACGCAGGCGGCACGCGGGTCTCGCGCTGCACTGCCGGGACACTCTTTGCGCCGGCCGGGATCGGTGACCGAGGAGCGGCCCCGTCATGACGGCGCACACGCACAGTTTCCGTTCCGGCGGGAACGCCCTGACGGATTGGTCGGCCGGATGAGGAACCGGCCGCGGATCTGCCTTTCAGGTTCCTCCGGTCGCAACAGTGTAGTCCTGCCGGCGTTGCCGTTCAAGAAGATTCGATCATGGCCGACAATCGGCCGACCCCGGGCGGCGTGGTTTCCCGCGGGTGATCGGGTTACGATCCCTGCTCCGGACTGCCTTACTTCAGCGTCTGTCTCACCAGGAGCACCGCATGCGGACTCGCTTGTCGTCCCCCCGCCCCACGCCGCACTTCGCTGCCGCCGTACTCGCCAGCCTTGCCTGTTTCGCCCACGTGGCATCGGCCGAAGATTGGCCCCAGTTTCGCGGACCCAACTGCAGCGGCATCTCTACCTCGTCCTTGCCGCTCCCCTCCACGTTCTCCACGACCGAGCACGTCCGCTGGTCGGTCCCGCTGGGCGACGGCATCGGCTGTCCCGTCGTGGCCGCCGGACGGGTCTTTACCTCCGCCATGGTCGACGACCAGACCGTCGCCCTGCTGGCCTTCGACGCGGCAACAGGCACGAAGTTGTGGGAGCGCGCCTGGCCCATCGGCGACGTCCTCGAAATCCACCAGACGAACAGCCACGCCTCTTCCACCCCCGCCGCCGATGACGAACGGGTCTATTTCTATTTCAGCACGCTGGGCATGCTCTGCGTCGATGCCGCCACCGGGGCTGACCGCTGGCAGGCCGAGCTGCCGGTTCCGTACTTCATTTTCAAATGGGGGGCCGGCATGTCCCCCATCGTGCACAAGGACCTCGTTATCTTCTGCCAGGACGACGACCTCTCCCCCGCGCTGTACGCCTTCGACAAGCGGACCGGCGAACCGCGCTGGAAGGACGACCGCGGCGACATGTGCGTCAACTACTCCCACCCCGTGATCAATTCGACTGACAATGGCGACGAGATCGTCGTCGCGGGAACGGGGCAACTCATCGGCTACAACCCGCAGACCGGCGCCCGCAAGTGGTTCGCGCGGACCCTGCTGCGGAACATCAAGACCACGCCGGTCGCGCTGGACGGCGTAATCTACATTTCGGTGCAGAGCGGCGGCATCGCCAACCAGTGGCTCGCCTCCATCGACCGCTGGGAGACAGGGAACAGCGACGGCAAGGTCACCCGCGACGAAATCCAGGCCTTCGTCGGCAAGACTCCGGTCCCGGAGGCGTTCTACAAGAAGACGTTCGACCGGGGCGACCTGAACAGGGACGGTGCACTCGAAGGCGAAGAACTCGATCGCGCGTTCCTGCCCCCCGGCAACGAAGCCGGTGCTCGGTTTAACGCGGCCGAACCGGCTGAACAGTTCATCATGGCCGTGCGCGGCGGCGGCGAAGGGGACGTCACCGCCACGCATCTCCTGTGGAAGCACCGGACGAAGTACACCGACCACATCGTTTCGCCGCTCGTCGTGAACGGCCGGATGCTGCTGATCAAGGAAGGGGGGATCGCCACCTGCTTCGAGACGTCGCAGGGGGATGCGTTGTGGGGCCCCGCGCGGATCAATAACGGCAGCGAGTATTTTGCCTCCCCGGTGTACGGCGACGGAAAGATCTACATTGCGGCCGCCAACGGGATGGTCGTCGTCATTCCGGATGGTCCCGAACTCGGCGCCCCGATCGGCAACGACATGGGTTCGCCCGTCCTGGGAACGCCCGCGATCGCGGACGGCAGGTTGTTCGTGCGGACGCGGAAGGGGTTGTATTGTCTGGCGGAATGAGGCCGACACCTGCGGTGGCGAAGCGTGCAGCGGTGGAATAGGGACGGTGAGTCATTGGCGAGTTAACTCACACCTTGCTCCCTGCGGCTATTGGTGCCAAGATAGCGTCAAGGAGTCCGCCATGACGCTCACCACCGAACAGAAGCAGGCCCTGCGCGAGGGCGCGCCGGTGCGCGTCATCGAGCCGGAGACGCAGACGGAGTGCGTGCTGATCCGCGCCGACGTGTTCACGCCGCCGCCCCGTGCGGAGTCCGAGGAATTCGAGATTCCGCCCGGCATTCGCAAGGCCCAGGCGGCCTTTCGCCGTGATTTGCCGGCGCTCCTGGAGTCGCACTACGACCAGTGGGCGCTGTACCACGGGGACCAGCGGATCGGCATTGCGCGGACGGAGCGGGAGCTGCTGGAGGAGTGCAAGCACCGGGGGTTTAAACCGGACGACTATTATCTCGGGATCATCGCCGCCTATACGCTGGACGATCTCGACGGCGACGTGGAAATCGATCCGTCGTTCTTTGAGTTTGACGAGGACGAATCGCCGTCATGACGCAGATCTTGCGCCGCCCCTTTTCGGACAAGCCGACGGAGGTATCGGTCGCGGGAGAAAGAATTCTGGTCCGTGCTCACCAGATGATTGTCTGGGTCAGTCTGACGCCACACAACGCGATCAAATGGGACGAACGCACCCCGCCGCTTCCGGCGATTCTGGACACCGGTCATTCGCACAACCTCTCGATTCGGGAGGACCATCTCCTCCCGTGGGCGCATATCCCGTCTGAAGTATTGCCGATCTCCGGCCGAATCCGCGATCGCGGAATGCGAGTGCCACTGCGAAATGCAGGGGTCTGGCTCCATCGAAACCAGCCAAGTGCAAGAGATGTTCTCATCGGCCATCCAGTGCAACTGCAAGTTCCTGCCGGAATCGCTGTATGTCCCACTGGCTCGGAGTTTCCCCGCCTGCCACTGCTCGGATTGCGAGCCATCACTGTGAACTAGATCGTCGTCAGCATTGACGGCGACTGCCGGAAGTTTACGGTGCGAACGCGAGGCTGGCGGCTCTGGTAACGGTACCGGTCGCCTCACCACCACGTGAGACACCACGCGCCGTTTACAAGAGCATAAATGACGCAGAAGGCGGCTCCACACCGCGATAAACGGGTCGTTGTCCGCCCGGACATAAGAACCTTGGCAGCGACGCCTGCAAGGAGCGCCTGTGAGATGCCACATATCGCAATCAGTGGCAGTGCCCGATCCATGTTCCACTCGTTGGACCGTTCCAGACCAAGAAACAACAGAAAGCCAAAGGCGGAGATTGCGCCATGGATCGCCCAGAGCACCAGACCTGAAGAGATTGACTGATTGAACAATAATCGTCGAATTGCCAGCAGGAAACCGGAAATTGAAATGCCGATCGAAAGTTCCAGGCGTCCAAAATCGCGAAGTTCGAGAGACACGTCGTGCACGCTCGTGACGACGAACAGCACACTTCCCGGCACGGCACACAGATCCAGGAATGCGCCGAGCAGTGCAACGAACTTCTTGCCACGAGGCATACATACTCCGGCGGGATCGTGCTTCGACAGTCGCACGCAAAACTCGAAACAATCTTCGCTCACAAGTCGTGTGAATCGTCTCAGCTCAGCTCAGTTCCGGCTGATGAACTCACTCAAATTCATCACCCCCCGCCCCACCGTCGTCCACGCCGCCAGTTCTACCGCATCCATCCCCTCCGGCCGAGGTGCCATGCCGACGCCCAGCAACTTCTCCGCTGCCGGTGGATCGCCGTGATACCCGGCGAGGCTCTGCTCATACAACTTGGTCAGCGTCCGTACCTCTCCCTCCGTCGCCTCGCGCGACATCGCCTCCCGCCACATCCAACGGATGCGCACCTCTGTACTCTCGCCCCCTTCCCGCATGATTCGCGCTGCGAACACGCGCGCGGCCTCCACAAACGTCGGGTCGTTGAGCAGCGTCAGCGCCGCCAGCGGCGTATTGCTGACCGGCCGCTGGGCCGTACACTCCTCGCGCGACGGAGCGTCGAACGCCTTGAGCATCGGGTGGACGTACTGCCGCTGCCAGTGCACATAGACGCCGCGCCGGTACTGGTTCTCGTCGTCGTCTTGCCTGTATTCGCGCTTGGGGAAGTTGAGCGGCGCATAGTAGCCCTTCGGCTGATACGGGTGCGACGTCGCTCCCCCGAGGTTGTCGACGAGCAGCCCGCTGACGGCGAGCGCGTTGTCGCGGATCATCTCCGCCGGCAGACGGAATCGGCCCTGCCGCGCGAACAGGCGGTTATCTGGGTCTTTCTCGCGCAGTTCGGGCGTCACGAGGGACGACTGCCGATACGCGTGCGATGTGACAATGAGTCGCACGATGTGTTTGACGTCCCAAGCCCCTGCCTCTGCTCTCTGCTCTCTGTCCTCTGCTCCCTTGGAGAATTCCACGGCGAGCCAGTCGAGCAGTTCGGGGTGCGTCGGCCATTCACCCTGCGCGCCGGTGTCATCCAGCGAGCGGCACAGTCCGCCGCCGAAAAACAGGTACCACAGCCGGTTCACGAACACGCGAGCGGTCTGCGGCTGATCGGACGAGACGAGCCATTGCGCCAGATCGAGCCGCGTGGCGCGGCGGCCCCCAGTCTCAAGCCGGCCCATGAACGCCGGGATCGCCGGCTCGACGATCTCGCCGGTTTCATCCATCCAGTTGCCGCGGGCGAGGACGCGGATCACGCGCGGCGCGACCGACT